>JBAYRL010000016.1 GCA_041676705.1 Acidimicrobiia bacterium | reverse complement strand
CGTGCAATTATGCAACCTAACTCTAAAATAGAGTACGACCAGCGGGTTTGGTTGGGTTCCGGTGACCCTATTTTACCTATCCGCCCAACTCGTACTAAAGCACATCTAGTGCGCTATTAAAACAAACAGTGTCAAACTTTACGGCCCGTCTTTGGGTTGGTGAAAGTTTGACACTGTTGTTGTTTTTTGGTGGTCTAGCCCTGTTTAAAACTTTGGGTACGTAACCTAAAACTGGTTTTCAGGGTTGTCACCATTGTCAAGATTGTCTAACATTTCTGTACCACGTCGTAACACGTTCTCAGGGGCTATCGGCACATCGTTCGGTAGCACATCGACCGGTTCATTTTCAGGGTCACTGTTCTCTATAATTTGGGAATTATTGTTTTCCGGTTCGCTAACATCACCAGTTGTGGTGTCACCCGAGCGGTTTATCCCTGGTTTTGTAGAGAACCAAAGTTGTGCCACTAACGTAAATTTCGGTGTGTCGCTGTATGACATTTCGAACTGTGTTACTGTCACAAACTGTCCCAAGCTTTGTAACTGTTCAATGAACCGGGTAGCTGTATCAGCACCAGCGTCGGCGTTAAGGGTTAACGACCGCACCCATAAGGTTTCGATACTGGTTTGTACATGGCGGCCTAGCTGCACATCATCAGCTGACAGCCCTGTGTTTCGTGTTGCGGTGTCAATAATGTTGATCAAATCAAGGTTGTATAGTGTTGCGGCTTCCTGATCGGTTTGATCTGTTTGTGGGGACCAGATTTTAGAATCAGCAAGTAAGCCTTGTTGCATCAACGGGGACTCTTCGCTGTTTGTCCCCAGGTTTTCAAGGTTTCGCATTGCTACATCGTTGTCCGCAACAGCGTCACTGTGTTCGTTTTTAGCGGTTTGGTATTTGGTTATTGTGGGTAACAATACGGTTGCGATCAACGCTATAAATGCGGTTGCCGTTACAGCGATAACTAACCAGGTTTTTCGGTCCCATTTTCGTGTTTTATTCATCTAGAACTCCGAAGTCGTTGTCGAGCTCTTTTGTTAAGATGTCTGTGAAACCGGCGGCCAAAGTACCTTCGATAGTGATTTCGACATTAGGTGGGTTCCCATGGTATTCCACAACAGGAGGGATACCTTTAAAAAGGTGTGCTTCTTGTATAGCTTCAAACGCTGCGATTGTATCTTGTCGTGTGGGGGCTACAGCTGTTAAATGTAATGTTGAGTTGTCGCTATTTGTTGGGTCAACCATAACGGTTAGTTTTGTGACCTTTACCTGGTTTGGGAACGCAACAAAAACTTGTTCTACCAGGTCATCAGGTTTTATAGTTCCTTGGGCGGCTTCTCGTAGTTCTGCGACCCGTTCAGGAAGATGGGTGTTTAGATTGATCCGGGCCCCACCGAAGCGTTGTTGTGCTTCCACCGTAGCACGTTCTGTTAATACTTTGATCTGGGTTGTGTTTTGCTTAACGTTATTAATTTGCCCGCCGAGCAGCATGTTAGCACCAAAAGTCACGACAATTATTGCCACCCCAACTAGGGACGCTAGAACAGTTTGGCGTTTCGCTTCTTTTTGTTTTGCTACACGATCAGCGATAAAATTGAATGTTGTTACTGGTATCGCTAACGATTCTGGGGGGTTCGTGTTTGTTTGGGCAGCCCGTGTTTTGGCGGTTTTTAACGGTTTGATCATTCTGGTGGTTCCCACAGTCCGAGTCCGATGGCAGTAGCTAGAAGTAACATGGTTTTCGGGTTTTCTATCCCGTCTTGGATATGGGGTTTGTTGGAGTTGTTGTTTGCTAAATGTGCCCAGGGTCTGCCGATACGTACCTCGACACCTAGACGGCGTTGTAACCGTTCTTTCAAACCTCTCAAAAGCGAGGATCCGCCACATAAAGCTACTTGGCGCACTTCTCCTTCGGCGTCTGTTTCGATCGCTAAAGCGATCTGGTCTACAAGATGATCTACTGCTGCTGCTAGGGCTTGTTCGGAAACTGTTTTTTGGTTGAGTTTCTGTTCGTAGGCTTCCTCATCCGCGGTGCCTGTATAATCGGGCCCTAAAACCATTTCTGGTTGTGTGTGTGAAACTAGCTGGGTCGCTTCTTTACGTGTTTCAGCTTCTTCCAACGATAGTTTCGCAGCAGCTGCTAACGTTTCTGTGAGGCTTAACCCTCCGGCTTGGAGGCCTCTCACAGAACGTAAACGTAACCCTTGTCGTATGATGATCGTGGTTTGGGTAGCGCCAATGTCTACTATGGCTGTGGTAGCTAACGATGATGGGGTGTCTCGTACGAGGCTGCGTAGCAGCCCCGCTGCGGAGAGGTCTATCGCTACTGGTTTGACATCAGCGGCTGAACATATCCCTAGGGTATGTTCTAAAGTTTCTTGTCGTATGCCTGCTACTGCTAAAAGCGAAACCGGGTTTCCTTCAGCGTTTTCGGTTTTGGTGATTTGTTGGGTCGCTAAAGCAGTGGTGTTTATTGGTAGAGATGCTGATACTTGGGTGCCTAGGGTAGCTAGCGCTTTCAACCGGTCAGGGGTTTTGACAGCTGCTGGGATCGGGACACGGGTAAGTCCCGCAGTGGGGTGAGTGATACCTAAAACTATTTTACTGTTTCGGGTACCAACATCAGCTAAAGCCGTTTTTAAGGCGACTGCTACCACTTTAGGGTGGCGTACAGCGCCCGCTGTTACTGCACCTGCTGGCAGGTCCACATTTGAAAACCGGTCGATTATAGCGAAAGTGTCTTTATCTAAACCTGATATTTTCGCGGCGCGTACCGCTGTCGATCCGATCTCAACCCCAATAGTGTATTTAGCCATTTTTATCAGGTTTTCCTTCTGGGGTTACCACAGCTCGTAGTAACGCCCCGAACACTCTGCGACGTTCAGCTTCGTTTATCGCCCGAAACGGTGCTAACACTTCACTAGCGGTAGGTGCAGGTTGTTCGGTGTTAGGTGGTGTGGGCGGCACGTACAGCTCCAGGTCTGGCCAGATAGGTAACGTTTGGTAGTATCGGCACATACACGCTTGTGGTTTTATCCACCTAAGGAATGTAAAGCCCGTTCATAATCGTCTACATAGCGGGCCCGGAATCGGGCTTCTTCTTCGGTTACGGTCCGGTTACGGACTAAACGAGCCAGGTCTTGTTCTAATGTTTGCATCACATCTTTGGGGGCGGTGTCAATAACTTGGCGTAATGAAAGAAGACCGTCTGGTTGGCGTAGGTTGTTAGCTACAGCCGAGTTGCCTACTAGCACCTCATAGGCTGCTACCCGCCCGCCGGTAACTGCGGGGACTAGTGTTTGTGATATGACCCCTTTGAGGATATAGGCAAGTTGGGAACGGGCCTGTTCTTGTTCTCCTTGGGGATAGGTTGAAATGATCCGTCCCAGAGTGGAGACAGCATCGTAGGTGTGTACTGTTGCAAATACGAGAGCACCGGTTTCAGCTGCGGTGACCGCAGCTCGGATCGTTGCTGTGTCACGGGCTTCTCCAACAAGGATAACATCGGGGTCTTGTCGTAATGCTTGGACTAGTCCTTGGTCGAACGCTGTGAATGATTGCCCAAGTTCTCGCTGATGTATCACTGCCCGTTTGGTTGGAAGGATATATTCGATAGGGTCTTCCAAAGTGATCATATGTACTGGACGTGTAGCCGCGATGTGGGCCAGCATTGACGCTAGCGTGGTAGATTTACCAGAACCGGTCGGACCTGTTACTAACACAAGTCCCCGTTCCAGCTCAGCAAATGCTTGGGCTGATGGTGGTAGGCGTAACTCGTCGTATGACAAGAGCCTGGACGGGAGTCGCCGTAGCGCCATTGTTAAACCGGCTTTGTCACCACCGATGTTGATCCGGAACCGTACCGGCCCGTACGAGTAAGCAGCGTCTAGGTTATGGGTCGCAAAAATTTGGGGTAGGACATCCTCTCCTAGGAGCCTTACGATTTCTTGACGTAACCAGTTGTTTGTTAAAGGTCGATAATGTAGTTCTGTTAAGGCGCTGTTGATGCGTAGCACCGGTGGGTAACCAACCGAGAGATGGATGTCAGACGCTTCGAGCCCTATAGCTTGGTCTAAAAGTTCTAAAATGTTGCCGGTTTCGGGGCGGTGTTCTTCTTTCGCGCCGTCTCCGTAGGCTTGGTTAAGTAGCGTAACAAACTGGGTCGCGGTAGTTAAAACAACTTCGAAACCGGTGTCGGATCCTAGTTCTGCTTGTATGCGTTCCACATAGTTAGGCAGGTCTTCGATCATAGCAACACGTGGAGCGCTGCCAGCTACAGCAACTGAACCTAGCTGTCTGGCTAGCGGTGCGGGTAGTACTGGTATCCCAACTGTTTCGGGTGTTGTTGTGGGTTGTTGAGCGCATCGCCCTTTCAGCTCTAGTAGTTCGCGGTCCGATAAAATCCCGTTTTTTACTATGGAACGTTCCAGTAGCGCTATAGGCGGGTCGTGTCGTTCAGGTCCAAGCAGGGAGATAAGATCTTCACTAGATAGCACGTTTTGGTTGATTAACGCTGCTATCAAACTTTGGGGGGTGATCGAAGGTCTAGGGTTTAAAACCATGTGTTTTTACGGTGTCTGGAACTGTGATGCTAGCAACCAGCTCTACCCCCAAGCGCAGGTTTGGATACCGAAACGCTCTGATCAACACCGGTTTTGTTACAGCTAAAGTTTTTAACGTTTCGGCAGTGTTGCTGGGCCGCGTGTTTAACCGCGGGTTTCCTAAGACAACTGGCCCCCACCGCTGTTGGTGGGGGGTGTTGTTTGGTCACAGCCCGTATGACTCTCCAGCCGCGGTAGCCAAGTTAAGGATTGGTAGGTACAACACGATCACGATAGCGCCGATCACGATTCCCATTAGAAGCATTAACGCTACTTCTAGTTTAGCTCCCAGTCCTGCTACCAAAGCGTCGATTTCTTCTTCTAAAGACGAGGCAACAAAGTTGTACATAACTGAAGATTCGCCTACCTCGTCACCAGCTGTGAGCATCGCTCTAAACTGTGGTTCTATTAGATGGTCGTAGTCCGCAAGCACTGAGGACACTACCCGGCCTGATTGTAACGCTGCGATCATTTCTCTTGTCGCTTTTGTGATAGTCCAAGACCCTGCTGTGCGGTCCCCTAACGCTAGCGCCACATGAATGTTCAAACCGGCTTCTAACGCTCCTGCTACCGTTGCTGACCATCTGTATAACGTGTTGTAACGCCACATTTTTCCTAGCAGCGGCATTCTGAAACGGTAGCTTTCAAGTTTGGCACCCAAATCTACATCGTCTATCCGTTTTTGACGCCAGGTTTTGTAAGCCGCCCAGAACCCTAACCCCCAAAAAAATGGTGACATGATATTTAATGGGGAAAGCCACAGCGGGTCCCCAGATCGTTTCCAGATCATTGGGAACGCAAACTGGAATTTGAGCCGGATTGGTAGCAGGTAAGATGAGATTGTTGTTAAGATTCGTGTGGGTCCTGGGAGTGGTTGCCCTAACCCTTCATAAAGTTCAGCAAACCGGGGCACAATCAGGGTTAAGATGGCACCTACTAGACCTATAGTGATTACCGCCAAAATTTTTGGGTAGGCGGTAACGGACCGTACTTTTAGCCGCATTTGGTGTTGTTTGCCTAGGGTGCGAGCTAATTTTGCGGTGGTCGCGGCTTGGTCTCCCATAGCGTCACCGGCTTCTAGATACGCCCGAAAAACAGGGTCGAACACACCAGGGTATTCTTCCATTGCTTTATATAGCGGGACACCTGCGGTTACTTTGTCCGCCAAGTCGTTACACATGTGTTTTACACGAGGGTCGTCCGAGTTGTCACCTAAAGCGCGTACAGCGTCTGACACTGCGACACCGGCTTTTAACATGAGGGACAGTTGTCGTGTAAAAGCGACTAATACTTCGGGTTTTACTTTGAGAGGCCGTTCAAAGATGGTTGACAGGTCTCTAGAGAGTAACGTGTTTTTGTTTTCTGTTAAATCTAAAACGAAGACACCTTCAGCGGAAAGCGTTGTAATAGCTAAAGATTTGTTAGCTGCTCTAACAACACCTTTTTTTTCTTTACCTTCGTTGGTGATTCCACGATACGAGTATTCTAGGGACGTGTTGCTCATAGTTCTGTAGTTTCAAAGGAGAGGTCCCCAAACTCGGAGAGGATTATGGCAGCTACTTGGGACACAGTTGTACGTTTTTCTTCGATTAGACGCCCAGCGTCAGAAACAATGGGACGCCAGCCTGCGTTGTAGGCTGCTTGGTGGAGTTCGCGTCGCTCTGCGCGTGTGTTTACCGCGGTGCGTACAGCGTCGTCGGGAACTAAAAGTTCTGATACTGCTAAACGCCCAAGATAGCCCCGGCCGTTGCACCCAGGGCACCCGTTAGGTTGAGCCACTTCGGGATATATGGGCAGCCCCATTGTTTCTAAAGCGTGTTTTTCTTCTATTGTTGGTGGTCTAGACGTCGCACAATCATGGACTTTGCCGACTAGCCGCTGGTTGATTAGCAGGGTTATAGCTTCAGAAGTCATATAGGGTTGGACACCCATTTCGCTTAGCCTCAGATAAGCTCCAGGTGCTGAACGTGCGTGGAGTGTTGTGAGCACTAGGTGTCCTGTGATTGAGGCTTCCATTGCTATTTGTGCGGTTTCAGCGTCGCGAATCTCACCCACTAAAATCACGTTCGGGGCTTGTCTTAGTAGGGCTCGCAACGCACGTGGCCATGTTAAGGAACGGTCACCGATATCGGTTCGGATTTGGGTTTGACCAACATAAGGAAGTCGGTATTCAACAGGGTCTTCAACAGTTAACACGTTGCGTGCTAAAGCATCTACTTCTCGTAGCAGTGTGTATAGCGTGGTTGTTTTTCCTGAACCGGTCGGCCCGACTACAACTACACAACCTTGTGGTTCTTGCACACTTTTCCGCATTATTTCTAGATGTTGCGGTGAAAAGCCCATGTCTTCTGGACGGGTTCGTAGAGTTGCTGAGTCCAGGATTCGTACTGCCACACCGGGACCGTTCATTTGTGGAATGAGCCCTACCCGCGCATCTATTTGACGTCCTGCTACAGTGTAACTAAAAGTACCGTCTTGGGGTTCTAAAACGTTGGTTTGGTCCATGGACGAACAACGCGCTAGAAGCGCTGGTATAACTTCGTTTCTTTTGTTTTCAGGTAAAGGGACTGGTAGTTGATGTAACGTCCCGTCAATGTTGAACCGGACTAGCAAACTACCGTCGTGTAGAAACCCGAAAAGTATGTCACTTGCACGGTCTGCTACAGCTCGTTGTAACAGGTAATCTATCCAAGCTGGTACAGCGTTGTCAGCGCTAGGGTCTGTTTCAAAATCGTTGGAAACATACAGTAGGCGGGACTGGACTTGGGCTTTAGCGGCTAGCGCAGGGGTGTATCCCTGTGGAAAATAGGAATCTAGATATGATTGGGCGTTCATATCTGTAGGGTTAGCCATCGCCACAACAATGTTGCCGTTGCTGGCCCGTAACGGTAGGGCAGCTAGTTTTGTTAGCGTTGCGACGTCAAGGTTTTGTAAAAGCCCCTCATCGAAACGAACTTGTTGTGTTGGGCCGTGGAGGTCTATATATTCCCAACCGAACTCTTTAGCGATCGTTTTCAGGATGTCTGCTTCGGCCACTTCAGCTAACACAAAACTTACTAGAGACCGGCTAGATTTTCTGGCTTCAGCTATTAACCTGACCGCTTTTTCAGGTGTTAACAGGTTGTAGTCTAACGTTAAGGTAGCTACCGCTCTTTCAACTTCTACTGACACTGTGCAAACCTCTAAAGGTGCTAGACACAAACATTTTGGGTGGGTGGGTTACCGCCAGCATCGGCACAGCTTTTAAAAACCCAAGGTGTTTGCCAGCTTTCACCAAGCGGTGATTGTAGCGGGACTGGTGGGCTGAGTTTTTCTATGGTGGTAGCAGCACAGTCGGTAGCATTAGGTGCGGTTATGTTTACAAACAGGTTCCCCACCGTTTCCGGGTTGTTGTCTGGTTGGCTAACATATTGCTGTTTTGTAGCTACACATACACCCTCGGGTGTCATAGCAGCAGCAACTATTCCCCAGTTGTGGGTTGCTACAGAAACCTGCCCGGAGCTGGGGGTTGTGTCCGGCTCAACAAGTTCTATGTCTTTAATGTATGGGGTAAGCTGTTCGAGCGTTACCATCGGGTTGTTGGTGTTTTCTACAATCATCAAAGCAGAGTCCAAAACAGCATCTATTTGTGATTGGGCTATATGTTTATAGGCACGGGAGGGTGAGTTGTTGGTGTGGGCTACAACTAAGGTCATTGAGATCCCAGCGATGAACAGCGCCACAGCGACCTCAAAAATAAACGTTCCCCGACGATAAACCATCAAATTAACTGTGACCCGACGAAGAAGGTACGCTACTAGCTTCCGAACTTAGGTTTCAGGTTCAACGGTGACCGCCATACCTACGAGTTGGCCTGCTAGTTGTGTGTTTAGTCCATGGCCGCCGATCGCTGCTGGCATTTGGTGGGCTGGGACATAAACAGTTGCTGTTTGGGTTTCTTCATCAAGATGTGCTTTTGTGACCGTTGCTGGGGCGAAAGCGTTCGCTAGGTAGGTGTCAGGGTCGGGATGCCATGCAACAATATCTACTTTTTCTTTGCCAGATGGGTCTAGAATGCTAGCGGCGTAACGGACACGGGAAGCACGTCTGCCTATACAGGCCGCTATTGCGTCTAGTCCTGGTTCTGTGGATGCAACCGCAACTTTTGTTCTAAGACCGGCTGCTCTGGAGATTCCCATGATACGGACGGTACCGTTTCGTACTTCTGGGCTTATAGATTCAAACACTGCTGCAACAAAATCTGGGCGTACAACACTAACTACAGCCCTGGGTGAGGGTCCTAACTGTAACGCTTGGAACTGTTGGTTTGGGACCCATTGTTGGTTAGCGGGAAATTCTGTTACCGGGAGAAGTACTTGTTGTGGGTCAGACCCATCAATCGGTAGTGTTTTACCTAACGCCACATCTGGGGTTACAGTTTCTAGTTTGACTGTTACTATTTGGGGGATGAACGTTTCGGTTTGGGAAAGTAAACCCAAATCAAAAAACATGTTTGACATTTGTGCAGATCTTTCTGTGTTTGTTTGTTCTGTCAGAGTCGGTACTTTGACATCACCGGTGTTTTGTTACAGGTGGGCGGGTTGCCATAGGGTGTCACCTAGACCAAAAAACGGTGTTGTCGCTTTGTTGGTTTGTGGATATGGGACGATTGCAACGTTTTGGATTTCGGTTGCGGCGAGCGTTAGGTTGTGCCCATTCAACGAACCTGTGATTTGAAGGTGTTGTATCCAGTTAGGGTTGTTGTCAGGGTCACCTAGATTTTGTGGGGTGACCATAAACGGTGGGGTTTCGCTGAGCGCTAGTCCGCTTAGGTGTGCCATTATTTCTAGATCGGTGTTTTGGGCTGCCCAGGTTGGTATAACAACGGTGTCGGTAGCGACGATACCCAACTGGTTTTCAGGCCCAGTGACAATCGGGCCGCCTATCCAAATGTTGGCAGGTTGTGTTGGAGTTCCCGCAAGGAATGTTAGCGAGCCTGTAAATGTTGGGTTGGTAACTTCTGGTTCTGGTGGGTTTGTGCATGCAGGGTTGTTTTGGGGGTCGTTGTTTGTGAGACAGGGCGCTATTAGCAGGGTTCTGTCAGAAAACACGGTTCCGGTGGAGGGGAGGTTAAAAACCCCTACCGATAACCAAAAGTCGGTGTGGGTTGGGTGTGTTCCGTAGTCAAGGTTCGCTATGCGGGTTGGTTCGTCACACGGGTCGTCACAGGTTTGGGTTGGGTCCCAGTCATAGGGTGCGGTAGGGATGAACAGTTCCAGGTTGTTTTGACCCTCGGGTTGGATCATGAACACAGGGGCTGTTTGTGATGACGGTAAAACTATTTGGGTGTTATCAATTGTTGTTAATGTTTCGCCGTCTGTTAAACAAACTTTGGTGGTTGTATTAAAAGCCGGGTTGTGTTCATCGACCACATTTTTGGGGATTTCAGGGCCGCTACAGGCCACAGTTTTGGTTTGTGTAACATTTTTTGCCATGGTGGCGAGTGTGATCGGGTTTTGTTGATAGTTACGTAGCTTTAATGTGTCCGGGTTGTTTTGTGTTTCCGGGGTGGCGTAGCGGTAACCGGGGATTTGTGGCGGGTTCCCGCCTATGACTGTTTCAGAGGCGAGCATCCCCCCAAGATGAGTGATACTTGATGGTTCAACCCAAGTTATGGGTCCGCCAGCATAAATATTGCCGTCTAGTTGTGTTTGTACCGCTTTGGTGTCAGTTTCGAAACTGAACGGTCCCGTTGTGGTGTATATCCACGGTAAAGCGGTTTGTAGGCTTAGAAACTTTTCTTGGGTTGCTAACTCTGGAAAACCGGGGTGGAACGCCACAAGGTGTAAGTAGGGTTGGTTGGGGGTTGGGTATGTTATATGGGTATAGGGAGTTTCTGGGGTGTTGTTTGGGTTGTAGGTCCAGTGCATCCCGCAACTATCAACATCCCACGGTTCTCCTGGTGTGATTTCTGTTGGCGGGTCGGTGTCACATAGCCTGGGTGCTTCTGTTGGCAACACTGTTTGGGTTGCTAACAACAAATCTGTTTGTAACATTCTGGTGGTGGTGTTTAGCAGCTGTTGTGTTTGGTCTGTGGCAGCAGTCAAAGCGGTTTTGTGACCTACTGTTACTGTTTTCAAACTCAAGTTGTATGCGACAGCGGTTACGATACTGGCTGCAGCAACCAGCGCTAACACAGTAAGTAGTAGCGCTACACCTCGATAATGCTTTTGTTTACCCCAGATCGGTTTCTTGTAATGTCTCACACTTTCAATCGTTACTTTAAGGTTTGGGGCGGCACGCAACAGCTTTATAGACGGTCCCGAGGGATGGGTTTGATAGGTGTGGTAGCAGCTACAGCTTTGTTGCTCTTAGGTGCCGCTGCTACAACCACGGTAGTGTTACAAACTGTGCGTGACCGTGTGACGCTTTCTGAATGGGCGACTTACAACCAGGTTTTTGAATCCTGGTTAGATGACGTTGAACACCAGTCTTATAGCGAGCTTGTTTCACCCGATTTTGTGGGGCCCCAACCTTGTGAAACTTTTGTGCTAGATAACAACAGGCCCCATAGTTGTGTTGAACGTGACAACATTTCTGTTGTGGGTGTTTGGGATATCACCCCTGCCACTGTCGGAGGGGTCTCTGGCTGGAACCGTGTAGCAGTGTCCGATTTGGTTAACGTTTCGGTTTCAGGAGTGTTATCTAACGGCAAACCTTTCACCCGAGAACGGGTTGTTAACGCGCCTTCACCGTTTTGGAAACCGGGTCATGTCCCACTGGTGGTAACAGTAGCTGGTAACCCTGCCGGGTTTGATACCCCTGTTTTGTTGGTTGATGCTAACAACCCGGACCCGATAGTAGATATGGGTGTGGTTGATCCGAACTCTGGGCGGGTGGTGTTGTACGCTCCAGAGGGTTCCTGCCAAATGTTGATGTCTTGTGGTGTCACATTAGCCCCTGGCGCTATCGGAAACCCGAACAACACCTGGGCTTTTAGTGAGGGTTACACTACAGAGCTCTTAAGTGTGACTATGGTAGCGGACAGGGTTGCCAACATTGAGATACAACTAGAACCTATCGGAGAGTTCTTGGGGGAAACATCCGGTTTCGATATCGACGTTTCCAAAGAGGTACTTCTCCAAAGTTCCACCGCCGACGTTACCGTTTCAGCGCCGCTGCCTCACTGGTTAGAACCTGAACAACCCGCCCCGGACCACGAACCAGAACCAGAAGCTGAGCCGTCACCCCCGGTTGTTGTTAGCCGGTCGTTTGCTCCCCAGTTTTTTGATATGGCTGGTAACCCTGTCGGAGGTTTCCAAGCCGTTGGCGGGGGTTGTGTTATTGAGGTAACCAGTTTGGATGATACCTGTACCTTTGAGTTGCAGGTCGGCCCCAACACTGCGCCAGGTTTCTACGAAATGGTTTTTGTGTCAGGGGCCGAACACCACCGTGAATCGCTAGAGGTTATCGGAGCAGCACAACAAGTTCATGGCAACCAGGTAGCAGTACCACAAAACAGCAGCGTAGAAGTGAAGATGGTTGTGTTTGACGGTTCTGACAGTCCGGTTGCTAATAGCCCTATTTATTTGTGTATCCCAACTGGAGGTCTGTCATTTTCGACCCAAACCCCAGTTTCTGACGGTGATGGTGTCCTGGTTTTAGATGTGGTCGCAGATCGCTATAGTGTAGGCGGGTCTCATGCGATCCCCATATTTTTCGGGGTGGATGTTTCTAGCGAAACTTGCGGTTCGAATCCCACACATTCTGAACCTGATACGTGGCTACACATAGATGTGGAACTAGTAGCTGACCGTATTGTTGCGGTGGCTGAAAAAACTATGCAACCAATGGTCCTTAACGCTATACCACTTCAGGTTGTTTCCCCAGAGAATCTAGACCTCAACATTGTGGGTGAAGGTGTTGGTGGGGTTTCTGTGACAGCCTATATTGCTTCTGGGGATCCTAACATCAAAGTGTCACCATTAATGACAACCAACCGGGACGGTTTCGCTACCCTATATTTGTATGCTCCGACATCGTTATCTAAAGAAACAACCTTGACTGTGGTATCTGAGGGTTTGGGTTCTGTGCAGGTTGTTTTAACCGGTGAATAGCTACCCGTAGAACCACTGGTTAGATGAGTTGGTACGGAGCGCTAGTTTAGGCTGTTGTTAGCTGGGACCAGCCAGATAACGCTTCTCGGAGTTGTGCTGTTGCTGAGTCTCTAAGTTCATGTAACCGTTGGTTAGACACCCCAATAGCTGTCCTAGCTTCGGTCAAGGTTCGTCCTTCTAGGAGAAGCATCCGGGCAGCTATTGCCTCATCGGGAGCGAGGTTAGCTAAAGCAGCATGTACAGACTCGTCTCTCAAAATTTTGATAGCATCAATAGCGGGGTCTTCGTGAGACGTTAAAAAAGGAAGGTCGCCACCTTGGTCGTAGCAGTCCGCTAACATTTCGTCGATAGACGCCGCTGGTGCTAAACGGGGCAACAGTTTTAGCTGTTCGACATGTTCAGGAAGTTGTTGGGCAAGTTCTGACAGGGTTGGTGTGCGTGACAGCTCGGCCGCTAAATCTTCTTCAACTTTTGCTGCTTTGCGTACAAATGTTGTTAAACGTTTCGGGATTGGACCTTCGGCACGTACCCCATCTCGTATAGCACCCGAAATTTTTTGGCAGGCGTACGTCGAAAACTTGTAGCCTCGGGCTGGTTCATACAACCGGTAAGCAGCACGTAACCCTACCCAACCGTAACCAAACATGTCTTCAGCGGAGCGTTCCGAGTAGCGTCGCAGAAGCTTGTGGATTTCATGCCAGATCAGTTTGATATGGTGCTGTGCTTCATACCCAATAATACACCACGCTAACTTTTCGGCGTCTAACCCTATTTTTGTGGCTTCTTCTACTACTTTTGGTAGGGAAGTTTCTTTAGGTGTTTCATCCCATTCTTGTGCTAGGAGACGAACAATGGTTTCGTTGTGTTGTTGGGATGTTGGGGTGTTGTGGAGTTCCGCTTGGGTTGTTAACCAGTTTTGTGTGTGTTTAGCTAAGGTGGTTACCATCAAGGTCCCTAAAGGGACCTCTGGTGGTTTATAACCTGTTGTTTTCCGTGTTAAAACTTCACACAGTTCTGTGATAGCCAACTGGGGTGATATTTGATGGGTGAGCGCTGTTAGCGTTTCAGCTTTTTTTACGATCGCTAGAACCGAAGCTAAATCCCAGGCCACGTTTGGGAAGGTAGGGTCGTTTTGGCGGGTCAGCCCAATCGGTAAACTCATGTGGGTCGACAGTTACGGCGTTTTCTGTCCACGCCAGCTAGCCGGTTCCGATAGGCACCTTTTATGCTCGGGGTTGCCTGCCCTAGCTCAACCCTACCGAACGTTCCGTTTAAGCTGACCCTAGGGTTTTACTAAACCACCAACCCGGTTTTCTAGGCCACTACTCTTGGCGTTGTGTGGGACACCTTTTAGGGTTTTTTGGGTGCTGATACTACTAGTGTTGCCTTATAGGGTTTAGAAGCCACATTTTTGTTAGATTCCCTCACCCAGCATGATCTTTCCTTTTTGTTGTTGGTTCCCCGCTAGAGCTGTTGTGTGGTGTTTTGTGTGGTGTGGGGATTGTTTGGGTTAGTTGTGTTGGATCAAGATCAGGTTGGCTAAAAGTTGTGTTATTAGATGGGGATGGTCGTTTTGTGGATGTTGGCGCAGCTGGAGTTCCGTGTCAACAACTTGTTGCAAACAACGGTAGATTTGTGGTGTGGCATATTTTTTTGAAACGTTTCTTGAACGTTGTTTAACAAAGGGTGCCAGGTCGGTGGTGTCCGGGTTTTCTTGAACGATCAACGCTGTTTTGTACCAGGAATGCAGGTAGCCACATACCGCAAACGGGTTTTGGTTTGTGGCTGCTTCGACCGCTTTTTTGAGGTTGCTGCCTAAAACATGGTCTGTTATTTCCCAGGGCACACCTTCTGGGTAGGTGGTTCCTAACAGGATGTTTATTTGGGGGGCGGTAGGTTTGGTGATGTTTGCTAGTTGTAACTGGTGACATACCGATCTGATCCGGTCCAGGTTATGTCCCGACCGGTTAACAAAAACGTTCCGGGTTTGTGCTGTTAAGGTCACACCGTAGGTGCCGGCTATTTGAGTTACCCGTTGCGGTAGGTCACGTCCTTTAAGTTTCGGGTAGGTTTCAACCACAAAATCGTTGTTTTTTGGTATGCCCGCAGGTTTTCTGCTGGCGACCATAACAACAACGGCGGTGTTTGGAACTTGGTTTAAGGCGTGTAACACTTCTTTAGGGAGTGTTTCAGCGTTTCGGATCAGAACCGGAGGAGTTTGCCCAAAAAGGGGACGGGTTGTTAAAACGTCGAGAAGTTGGTTGGTTTCAAACCCTGGGTCGTGAAGGTCGAACCGGTGGGGTGACTGTTCTTCGAAGAGTTGTTCGGTTCGTTCGGTGATGCCGTTGTAGTCACCACCGACCAGTAGGTACACACTCATTCGGTTTTAACCTGTTTTAGGGTCACTCTTTTTGTGGGGTAGATCATCGAAGCGCCTTGTGGTGTGATGATGGTAACAGTGTCGGGTTTTTGTTTTAACACGGTACCTAGGTGACGTCCTGATGGGGCCAACGCGATGAGTTGTGTTTTTGGTGGTGTTGGTGTTTGTTGAACACGTTTGGTTAGGATGTGTTGGTTTTGTAGTTGTAGTTGGAGACGTAACCCCCATGTTTGGCCACGTAACACCTCCACTACGGTGGCATGCCAAGGACCTTCACCATGAAAACGTGTGTTTAGGTTTTTAGGTATCCAACCTATGTGGGTGTTGTTGTGGGCTAACACTTTTATTGCGTTAGTGTCGTAAGGGTTTTTTGGGTCTCTTTCTAATGTGACTTGCTCACCTTCTACTATGAGGCGTAATTCGTGCTGTTTGAACGACACACCTGAAACAGGGATAACAGTTTTATCAGGCAAGTTAACATCCATGTTGTTACCGTGTCATCATTCGGTGAGCTAACACACGATTGTGGTGTTTGTTACCTGTAGGTTGGTTTCGGTCTGGTTGGTTCTGGTGGGGTGGTGTTTGCGTGTCTAGCTCCTTGGAGCACGGTTGTTGTTTGGTTCCCTGTTCCCAGCGTTAATCGTGGGTTTAGAAACTAGAAAACAAACAAGGAGTTTTATGTATGGGAAAACTAGGCGAGACAGACCTTAGCGCTGTTCCTGTGTTTTTTGTTGGGAACAGTTGTCCTGATAATGTTTTGTTGGGAAGTGTTGAAGGTTTTGTTGAATCTTTGGCCGGGGCGGAAGCAGTAGCGTTAGACACTGAAACTTGTTACCGTCCAGAGCTCGAACTAGACGGTATCCCAGGTAAAGTACGGGTTATTTCATTAGGTGTCCGTCAACGTGACGGTAGTGAGGTTGGCTGGGTTTTTGATATGCGGGACATCGATCCTGCGATTTTGAAACCTTTGCTAGCGGGCTTAGCGGTTGATGCTTGGAACGCTAACTTTGATGAACGGGCCCTAGCTGGTATCGGTATCGGCGATCTTGTTTGGTATGACGGGATGCTAGCCGATTCCCTTTTAGCTTTGGGTGCTGTAGGCCACCGGTTTCACCGTGGTTTAGCAACTGTTGCGCACCGGGAGTTTGGTATAACTCTTGGTGGTAAAGGCACTACCCAGCTGTCATACAACTTGGACGACGATCTGTCTTTTGAACAGGTTCGTTACGCTGCGGAAGACTCACTTATCACTTTACGGGTTTGTGACGTTTTGAAACAGCGGGTAGAAAATGAAGGTCTTAGCGAAGCTGTGGCGTTAGAACAAGGCGCCCGCCCAATGTTGAACGCTATGATGACACACGGGGTGCCTTTCGATTGGGAAGGTTACCTTGAGACGTTAGAACCTGACTACCAAAACATTACCCGGTTGTACGCTAAACTAGCTGAACTAACTGACGGTGGTCCGCAACAAACGTCGCTGTTCCCTGACGAGAACCTTATGCCAGGTTGGCAGGTCACCTCAGCAGAACAAGTTAAAGAAGCGTTAAACCGTTGGGACCCCGACGCTGTTGCACGATACACCGGTGGGCGGAACCTAAGCGCTTCCGACACGATTGGGCGTACAGCTTTAACAGAAATTGGTGGTACGTTAGCTGAAACAATTTTGGCTTTTCGTACTTCACATAAACGTGTCGCTACCTACGGGGAAAACATGGCCCCCTATGTGCGTTGGGCAGACGGTTCGCCAGTACCTGCCACCTTGGCAGAACTACGAAACAGTGTCACATATCAACAAACATCCAGGTTGCCACGTCTGTATGGGCGATATAACCAAGCTATTGTAACCACCGGGCGTTTTTCTAGCGACGAGTTCAATATGCAAAACTTAGATCCCGCTATGAAAAAACATTTGCGGTGCCCAAACCCCGAGTTGGTGTTTGTTTATGCCGACTTGTCCCAAGCAGAGGTTCGTGGGATTGCTCATATTGCGGGTGATACTGACATGGCTGCCAGGTTCGATTCTGGTGAAGATTTTCATGATTCCACAGCGAACCGTATGTTCGGGTTAGAAGTCATGGAAGAGCTGCGAGCTAACAACCCTCAAGAAGCCGACCGTAAACGTTCCGGTGCTAAAGGGGTTACTTTTGGTATCCCATATGGTATCTCTGGTCCGGCTATGGCCCAGGATTTAAGGAACAAAGGTGTTGAGGTTAGCGACAAAGAAGCTACTGAATGGTTGCAAAACTATTATGAAGCGAACCCGAAGATAGAATCTTATCTTCGTGGGCGTGACACGTTTGTAGCTGAGATAGCTAACAACCCGGCTAAGGGCCGTATAGATTGGGCTATGTCAATGTCGCTACTGCTTTTACGAACTGAGAGCGGCGCGACAAGGTCCCAAATCCGAAACACAACTGGTGCGGTACCTGACGGGTTAACGTTAGCTTACGCTTTGTACCCCTATTATATGGTTTTGAACCAAGTACAAAACGGTCGCAGTCCGCAAACGTTCAAAAAGTATTTGGTTGAAACTGTCGCAACACAACAAGGGTTAGACCCCCAGGCTGCTACAGTTTCTGATCAAGCTATCACCGAAGCGGAACAACACCTGGTAGAGAAACGTTATCTGGAGTTAGCCGCGTCGCTTGATTGGGCGTGGTCCTATGACGGTGCGGTTGTGTTGTGCGACGACGGAACACCTTTTTCGTTTGAGTCACGTTCGCCTTCTGGGCGGCGCCGTTTGTTTCAGGTACCGATGAACGGTTCAAAATTTTCGGGTGTTATCACATCTTTTATTTTGAACCTTTTCACCACCAAAAACCAGGTAGGGATCGATTTCCGTGACCAGTATCTCGCTAAACACCACATTGTTGTGCCAGGTTTAGTAGAAAGTGGTAAAAAACCTGACCGGAACCGGTTACGGCAAAACGCTGTGAAAGCGTTCGAAAATAAGAACGCTCGCCACAAACTGGGTTTAGTTCAAGAAGGGTTTGACACCTTCGGACCTGTTTTTATGGGTCGTAACCTAGATAAAGCGTTAGCGGATCAGATCCGTGCGTTAACAAACGCGTTCCGTAACCAACCTATCCAAGGTGTGGTAGCTGATATCATGTCGAAAGCTTTCGCCGAGATTTATCGTCAGTTACCGCCAGGGTGTAACCCTGTGATGACAGTCCATGACTCGGTAACACTTATCGCACCTGTCGATAAAGCTTTGGAAGTGGCTAGGATGGTGAAAGCTGAACTGGAAAAAGCTGAACGTCACTATTTGCCGTCAGTATCGCCAAAAGCTGATGTTGATGTACGTACTAGTCTCGACAACAACGACGTGTTATACACACTTGACGAAAATCAAGAACCTTTGTATACGACGTTAGGAAAACGCCAACTAGTGGCCGCATAACACCACCACCAAGTTAACATTACAAACTTTAAAACGTTCCCTACAAGCTATCTGTGCTGTAGGGAACGTTTTGTTTAATTTTAACAACCCATCATGTTTATGTAGGTAACCTCACAGTGTGTTAAATGTTTGGTTTGTTTTTGATACCTGGTTGTTTAGCTGTTTAACATGTCCCGTTTCCGTAGGGCACCTGGTTTGAACAACGTTCGTTTTGATGAGGGGTTGTTTTGGGTGTCCGTAACTGTTAGAGGAGCTACTGCTAAATCGGAAGCTTGTAGCAACAAGGGCGCATACCGGGGCGCTTCACAAAGAACTACTTGTAACCTAGGTTGGCTCGCTGTGTGGGTAGCGAACCATTTACGTGTAAAAGTAACCATCTCTTCGAGCTGGTTTGGGGGGACAAGTACCGCTACCGCAGCAGCACCGGCTCGCACATATTCTGAGAGGAGCCCATCTGAAGCGCCAAGGTCTTTCGGGTTGGGGAACGCCAAGATGGGGATGGTTGTGTCCGTGGTATGAAAACCAATTAGTGGGAGTTGGCGTAAATGGTTAATACCTTGCATCACTAGGGCAGGGTTAGCTTCTATTTTCCAGCCGGCACGTTCAAGAGAACGGGTGGTTTGCCAAAACGTGTGCGCTGTTTGTATATCAACTTGGGACCGAAACGTTTCCCACAGGTTTGGTGCCACGTCTCCTAACTCATCAGGGATAGGGCGACCAGCAGGGGCTGTATAGATGAACAGTTCGTTACGGGCTTCTTCTAACGCTAACACCCCGTTATCTAAATAAGGCCCGATCAACGCCAACACTTTGTTTAGAGGTAACCCGCAGGCCTGCACATATTCGTTGAGGGACGCATACTGGTAGGCGTCCCTCACGAAACAGCGGTTGAGTTTAGAGTCCGCCACATTAAAAACAGGTTTGGTGGGGTCATAGGTGTAGAGCGTCACCCGTGGTTTTCTTTCTTAGGAAACGGTTTTGATATCCGAGGTTGCTGGTGGTGGTGCTGCTAGGAGCTGTTTCAGTTTGGCTTTTGTTAACTCATCGATATCAGGGTCTGTAAAAAGCTGGGTGACAGCATATTTGAGGTGTTGATGTGCCGCTCTTAAAACCCGTTCTGTTTGAGCGGTTTGGGATCGTTGTTGTTCTAGTGCCGCTAGTTTTTCTCGGGCTAACACCCCAAGCACCGCTTCTTTTTGTTCATCTGAAAGATACCTAAAAGCGTCGGTTGGCATCAGCGTAGTTGGTGTCCCGGCCCGCATGTTTTGTTGGCTGGTATCTTGAAGTTCTTTTTGTAACGATCTTATTTGGCGGCGTAACGATTCCGAAGTTGCTGTCACTCGCCGTAAAAAGTGTGAAAGTTTTGTTTCGTCTTTCAGAAGTGGGCGCCCGTTTACCTTCACCATTTCTTCAAGTTCAGCGGCCGCTAAAGGCACATCAACCATTGAGGGGTCCGGTATGTAGGAAGGTACTGCCATACAGGTAAGTGTCGCCTCACTCCCCTACATGGTTGCACCTCTAACAACTATAGGGTTTCCACAATTTGTGTTGCGGGTGACTTTGATACCCAGCTGACCAGTAACAGTCACTGTTGGTGTTTAAATATTGTTTTGAGTGGTCTGTCTAGACACCGGTAGCTTTTAGGGTTTTAGCGTTGATTGTGCCTGGTATGGGCTGCCCTGTATCTTCAACCCAACCTTTTGGGGTTTATCTAGGTGATATCTTGTCGTTTCCTAACGGTTACGTCGCTACAGTACGTTCTGTCATCACTTTTGACGACAAATATGTGGATGTTGCAGGGTTTATAGTTTTAGGGGACACCAGCCTGGTAGTTACTGTCCCACATTCAGGTCACGTTTGTGAAGTGTTTGTCCCCGTTCAACAAGACCTTTCGTTGTTGGGGACGCCCAGATCGCTAAAATCTGGGGTGGCACGCTACTGGCCGTCCCATCTACCTGGGGTGAGTGGTGCTATGGGTGAGCTTCGCTGGTCGTTGCAACGTTTAGATAGCTCTCCGACACTTGCGATGTGTTTAACACGCGATGTGGTATCTACAGTGTTTCTCCCGGTTGGGACCGTCCCACAACAACAAATCCGACATATAGCGGTTGGTGCGAGAACAGGTAGCGAAGCTCCGGTGGTGCGTCACAGCGGCGAACTGGTCCCTACTATTCTACCCAACCAACCCACACCTTCGATTTATCGTGAAATGCCCACAAACCGTTTTGTTGGCGCTAACAACGCCACCACCAACCAGGTTTTTGTGCCCCAACTAAACTAGCCTTTCGGAGAGCCCAGCAACCCTGGCAATGACAACAAGTTGCGAGAAGTTGTAGGACACAAAGTTTGGGTGTGGAGCACAAAGTTTTTAAAGCACCCTAAAAGCATGTCTTATGTTTGTGTGTTTAATCTTCTCTCGTCACGGTTTGTGGTTCTAGATGACCATATTGTGGTCTATAGCGGTGCCGGTGAGCTTTTAGGGCAAAGCTCTAAAGTAGGTGGGCGACCTTCCGAGTGGGGTTTACAAGCCGCTGATTTTTTGGCTGGTAACGGGTTCGTTACCCGTCAAGGTCTCGACGGGTCCCACATTTCTGCTAAAATTGGTTGGTATAACCCGTACACCTATCAGGTGGTAACCGGAAAAATCGGTGAAAACCAAACCGTTTTTAGCGATCAGCGGTCCCTAGAATGTTTCGACGAAGGGTTGGTTGGGTTGCTAGAACCAACACAACTAGTTTTTGGGGCACGTCAACTACCGTTACATGTCCCGCAACGTGCCGAACTTGCCGAGCTTGTAGCTAACCATCAACAACCCCACGCAGCGTAACTTCTCAACCCAACACACGGTTTTTTGTTGACATGAACTGTCCTTATAGGCGGGCTGGTTTAAGTTTTTTGGTGGTCTAAACAAACCGGTAGCAAAGCGTTTTGTGTGTTTAGTGTTGCTTTCTGGTTGAAGCGTTGAACGTGGTATGTGCCGACACTACAAATCGACCAGTCTCAACAAGGAGCTAACTTTCATGCGTCGCTTACCTTCCAGATATGCCACGGTTTATAGCCGTATGCTCAGCTTACCTAAGCGTGGCGCTACTCTCATTGAATATGTGTTGCTTATCGCTATGGCAGTTGGGTTGATGCTGCTGCTAAACACGGTCCTTGATGGGGCTATCACTGATCTTCTCGACAAAGTCCGGGACGCTATCAGCGTAGGTACCGGCTAAACATTCCTGGTTGCATCGCATCCAAACCAAAAAGAAACCTACCGGTTGGTGTCCGGTAGGTTTTCTTTAGGTACACCCGTTTTGTTTAGCGCTAGGAGCGGTTTGTTGCTGAATAGTTTTTAGCTGGTGTTAGGTGAGATCTGTTATTGTTTGTCGGCACGCCAGCTTTGATGCCTGTTTTTTTCGGTCCAGGAACTTTTGTGTTGGTCGCCGGTACTGATGATATTCACCAGCAGCGATCGCCTGGGCACGTCGCGTTTGTCGTAAAAGTTTTATAGTGTCGTTTTTCATTGTGTTGCCCTACGGTTTTGAAAGTGTGTTGCGTAGGATTGTGCAAACTTTAACAACATAAACAATCAACTATCCCACAGGTAGTCTGGTGTTTTTTAGGGGGGTTGTTACACGGAGGCGGGCACGTTTTCGCCTAGCGGGTCGGTTACTGTGAGCTGCGCGGCGGTGATGGCACGGGCTAGTTGTGGGTGTAACGCGCCAGCAGCCAGATCGGAAGCGGCCCATAATAACACTTTTGGGGGTAGTTCAAGATTTTCGAGGTACTGAAGGTAGGCGCTGCAACGGTTTAACAAGTTGGTTGTCGTTTCCGACTTTTCTTGGGAAATGTGGTAGGTGATGGGTGACACATAACCCGCAGCTCGTGACAGTACCGCTGAAAGCGCTGCTACCCCGGCGTGTCCGTAGCGTTGAGGTTGGTCAAAACTGGGGGTGTTGAACGCGAACAGCCACAGGTCAGCTCCGATCACTGCCGCTACTTGGTGTGGTAACGCTGTGGGGCTGAGTTGGGCACCGAAACGGCTAGCACGGGCCCTTAACACCGAGGCGGCTGCCCCAGCGGGATACCATAGCCCCCCAAAGAGGGTTTCCGTTCCTAAAATACTGTCAGTGTCCACAGTTTTTAGTGTCGCCACACCACCGTTTTGGTTGTGTCTGGGTGGTTCCACCAAGTAGCGGCCGTTTCGGGCTTGATGTCCGGTTCCATGTTTGGTTTTTTGACCTCACAGCTTTTTTGGTGTGGTCACACATCTGTGACACTGCCACCACCATGTCCCCAGAGAGGTATCTGGTGGAGATGTGATTTGTTGCTTGGTGTAGGGCGGAATGTTTTTGGGTGTTACGGTAAATGAAAGTCTGTGTTGTTTCAGGGGGAAATGACACTATAGCTGGTGTAAAGACCTTTAAGTGGAGACTTTGTTTGTCGTGTCAAGTGTTGTAGTTGCTAGCCGGCCTGTGCTGCTAAGTAGAGAACACAATTTTTTTCGGTTGGTGTTTTCCTATGACCCTGTTTTGGTAGACCGTGTGAAACGGTTGCCTTATTCTATTTGGGAACCTAAAACTAAGTCGTGGTTGGTGCGGGTATCAACCGATGCTGTGGAACAGCTGCGGGCCTGGTTTTATGACGGGTTGTTAGATGTTTCACCGGACACGTTGGTGTTGGCTGATGAACAGATACCGGTTTTAGCGGCGGCTGTTTTACAGTCAGGTACCAATAAACGCCCGTTCAAAGTGCTTTTAGGGGTGCGGGACGACAAGCTATTTAACCGTCTCAACAGTGTGCCTGGGGCGGTGTGGCAAAACCGTTCCGGCGGGTTTAGTTATCCTGTTTCGGCTGCTAGTGGTTTAGCGGAACTGGTTGATAAACAAGTTGTTTCTGACCCGGAGCGGTTACTAACCCCGGCCGAGGTTACCGTGATGTTTGACGCTCAAACGGGCCGGTTTAAGCTTCGTGGGGACAGCCGGGCGCAACAAGCTTGGGACCATTATTGGCCTTTGCGTGACGTGGTGGGTGAATGGCGTCAAAAAGGTTTAGATGTTGGGTTTGTTGATGATTTCACAGCCGAGGTTTACAACGGTGAGCTGGCACGCCACCGGGGTGTTGAACTGCAACCCGCTGGTTTAGTGATGCCTTTGTATGAATATCAACGTAAAGATTTGGCGGTTATTGTGGAACGTACCGGTTTTTCGGTGCTACACAAAATGGGTGTCGGGAAATGTGTCGCACCTGAAACTATGGTTTCAACCCGAAACGGTGCGGTACCTATAGCTTCGTTGTGGGAAATGGTTGACCCTGGTTCTTTAGTGGTGGAACCTGACGGGGTGTGGGGTTTGCTACAACAACCTGTGTTTGTGAAAGCGTGGGACAACAATGGGGGGCTTGTCACACGAAAGGTTCTGCGTGTCTGGAAACAACCTATTGATTCTGTGTTGCGTGTCATACACACCCGATCCGGTAAACAGATCGAAACCACAACTAGCCATAAACTTCTCCGTGATAGTGGGTGGACTGCCCAAGTTGGTGTTGGGGATAAGATCGCTACTGTGTCCGGTGAACCGTTTAACAGTACCGCCCAAGTGTTCTTCGACACTGTAACTAAAGTTGTGTTTGTTCCGTACCAGGGTTTTGTGTATGACTTAGAAGTCGACCAAAACCATAGTTTCGTAGCCAATAATGTGGTATGTCACAACACAGCGTTAGGTATAGCCGCCGCTCAAGAAGTGATGGTTAACCGTGGTGATGTGTCACGGGCGTTGTTTATTGTCCCTTCAAATTTGCGGTCCCAATGGAAACACGAAATTTTGCGTTTTACAGGTATGGACCCGAAAGAAGTGGTTGTTATTGAAGGTGCTACGAAAAAGAAACGTTTAGAAACCTACGATCTAGCTGAGCAGTCCCGTTGGGTTGTGGCTTCTTATGATGTGACGATTCTCCCTGACGACAAAAAACGGTTACGCAAGTTAGTGCAAGGTTCTTATTTGATAGCGGATGAGGCGCACCGGTTAAAGTCCCATACCGCTGCGCGTTCTAAGGTGATGGCCGATTTTGCTCAGCGTGCTTCTCGACGGCTAGCACTTTCTGGTACCCCAGCTGAGAACACTCCTAATGAGTGGTTCAACATTTTTTCGGTGTTCGCTATCCCCGGTCTTTTTGGGTCTCCTACCGATTTTTTGTCTCGCTATTCGTATCCTGGGGAGTACGGCGGGTTTTATGGTGCTCAACGTATAGAAGAGTTACGAGACCGGTCATTCCCTCACTATGTGCGTCGAAGTCTTGAAGATGTGGCAGAACATTTGCCACCTATGCGTATCGAAATACAATATTTGGACCCTACTAAAGAATATGCTGCTGTGTTGAGGAGGGCTCATAGCGAAGCCCGTAAAGAGCTGGCTGCTAAACGTTACGAAACTCTCACTGACGATCAACAGCTTCTTTTAAACGGTGAAAACCAGGTTGATGTTGAGAGTGGTGTTGACATGACTGCTGTGGGTATGTTGAAACTGCTTTGTTGTTCGCCCCGGCTTCTTTTAGAGTCCGACGCCCCGTCAGCTAAAGCTTTGGTTGAGGCAGGGATCGTTCCTGATGTGGATGGCCCAAAAATAGAAGAACTGCGTTCAATGGTACGTCAAGTAGCGGACGTTAATGAACGTGTTGTTGTGTTTAGTTCTCTAAAACGGATGGCTAATCTGGTCGCTAAACGTCTAGAAGAGGACGGTATTTCGTATGTGTTGTACACGGGTGACACCCCACAAAAAGAACGGGATTTGGCGGTAGAACGGTTCACCAGCCCCGGTACCGACACAGACCCTGGGCCGACTGTGTTTATCGCTACTGATGCTGGTGCTGAAGGCCTAAATTTGGGTCGGATGTGTTCAACAGTTATCAACTTGGATATTCCTTGGACTCCTGGACGTTTAGCGCAACGAAACGCCCGTGTTCGCCGGGTCGATTCAGAATCTAAAGGTTTCCAGGTTATTAACCTTGTCGTTTTAGGTACTATCGAACAAGGTTTTTTGCAGATGATAGAAAACAAAGCTGATTTAGCTGATGCTTTGTTTGGTGAGACTACTGGGCGTGCAAATCTTACAGGGCGGGCTAATAAACCAAACCGATATATAAACACCGCTCTTGATTGGCTTTCCAACAACGAAACCGCGGTGTAACACACCAAAACACGCTTTAGAGGCGGCGAAACCTAGCCTGCCGCCACGAAAGCTATCTATTAACAATAGTCGTACCGCTATATACCAAACACACCCCACTTGTGACGGTACGGTTCGTTAGGGTTCCACAACTAACACCGGTGTGGTCTGGTCAGTGAGGTTCCCAGTTCCTAACCGGCCATTAGCACCCGAGCCCCAGCAGTAGGCGTCACCAGCTGCGGTCACTCCACAAGTGTGGGTAGTGCCTGCGGTGACAGACACGAAACTGTGTTCACCTAATATTTTGACCGGTGTTGTCATCTGTTGGGCGGTGTTCCCGATCCCTAGCTGACCTTGAGCGTTCCAACCCCAGCAATATGAGTCACCGTCTGCGCCCACTGCACATGAGTGGTAGTTGCCAGCAGTGACAGACACAAAACTATGATTACCAGAAACTTTCACAGGCGTGTTTTGGTGACCGCCGCTCCCATTCCCTAACCCACCAAACGCATCGTAGCCCCAGCAGTATGCGTCGCCCCCTGTGGTCACTCCGCAAGTGTGGTTGCCAGCAGCGATAGACACAAAACTGTGACCACCAGACACTTTCACAGGTGTGTACTGATTGGTGGTGTTCCCGTT
>JBAYRL010000015.1 GCA_041676705.1 Acidimicrobiia bacterium | reverse complement strand
TAGGTGCTATTGAGGACACCCCCGGCGCTACAAGCTTTGGAACACTGGCTGATAGTGGTGATGGGTTGGTGCCTGTTGAAGGGGACGTTTGGCCAGATGCTGGTGAAATCGGTTTTATTAGAACATCTAATACCCTGGTGCTAGTTGGGGTAGGGGACACGGGTTGGAATGTTGTGGTAGCCCCACCTGTAGGACCGATTCTTGGTGGGACCGTACCTGCCGGTCTGGTTGAGGGTAACACCCCAACAGGTATAGTAAATGATGGTGTAATCCCAGAGCTTGGTGTAACACAAGTTCCGACCACGACCGAACCGCCACCAACTACGACCACAACAATACCATCAGGTTCACAAACGTTTAACGCACAGCCTGGCGCCCAAACATTTGTGGTTCCTGAAGGGGTTACACAAATCAATGTGACACTAGAAGGCGGCGCTGGTGCAGGACCCACAGCAGTTCTTTCAAAAGGGCTCCAAAGAGGTGGTATGGGAGCCTTGGTAACCGGCACGCTTGCGGTCACACCAGGGGAAACCTTAGATGTGTATGCAGCTACACGCGGTGTTGTAGGCACAAGCGGTACTACGAATGCAGTGAGACAAGCAGCTACTGGTAAAGGTGCTGCCAACGGGGGCATGCCTGCCAATGGGGTCTTCGGCGGTGGGGGCGGAGCGTCAGCCATTGCTCGGGGCCAAACCTGGCTAGTCGTAGCCGGTGGTGGTGGTGCGGGTGGTTGGAGGGGAAGTTGCGGTGCGCAGTCTTGGTGTGGTGCTAACGTTGGTGGTAACGGGGGAGAAAACGCTCCTGAAGCTATATACTCATCTTCATCAGCTCCTGGGGGTAAAGTCGGTACCGCAAACATCTTAAGCGACGGACAACACTCATCTAATAGAGACTTTTCTCCTGGGGGCGGGGGCTGGTCTGGAGGAGCCCTTGGTTCTCGCATTAAAGGAAGCGGCGGCTCTTCCGGTGGTGGTGGGGGTGGGAACCTTGTCCCCGCTGGTGGTACTGCGGGGGTAGCATCGGGTATGCGTGATGGTAGTGTTGTTATTTCGTGGGGCTAATCACCAAACCATACCTGCCCATAGCCAGCCGTTTCACAGGCTAACAAACATCTAGAAGAGCTCTCCCAGCTTGGTGGCAGGCTACGTTTAGCACAGCTTCAAACATACTTTACGCACAACCCCTCCACAATGTAGAGGGGTTGTGTAGATAAACAAGATAAATACCTGTGGGCATCATAGGTCATTGTTTTGCTTGCTCGACTACCAGGATTTAGGTTGAACAATGCCATGTTATGGTCACAGACACACCCACTAGCACCCACCGGTTAAACCGGAAGAACCCCACCTATAACAAAACAAAACAGGCTGGTAGACGGTGGCTGAACCCTGGCCCTCTAGAAGTAGTAACCGTAGTGTTAGTCGGTGGGCTGTTTGTCACAGGAGTAGTGTTAACAGAGTTGTTTGTCGGGTTACAAACAGTTTTGAACAAAACCAACCCTCCAAACACCCACACCTCACACTGCCCCTCAGATAACGAAACCAGTATAGGGGAAACCGGGTGTTACACGCTGGCGGAAATCGCTGACGAACTCGGAATCGATCTGAACATTTTGTGAACCTAACCTCGACCACGAGATAAAGCGCCCGCAAAACCAAAAGGTTGGATTAACACCCCTACCACACATACAAGGTTCTCTGGTGGGTTTCGACCCGAAAACACTATTTCGAGAACCGTTAAGACACACAAAACTGGGAACCTGGACAGGTTGTGGCAAGATGACTGGCACAACAGGTAGTCCCTCTAGGGCTACTAGCGTCGTGGTTGGTTGTAGGTGGTGCAGCCTTTGGTAGGAAAAATAGTTGGTTGAACACAACGGTTGTGTTTTGTGGGGTTTCCAGCACTGTTTCCTCATATGGGGACCGTCACACAAAAACCTGTTGCAGAGACTGTACGTCACCGGGTAGAACACACACGTCCCAACATGTTTTTTCGTGTCGATGATTTCGACGGTGACGCTGGTGAGGTTGGGTCGGTGTTGCGTTGTCTCGTTGGTGAAGGTGAGCTGGTCCGGGTTAGTCGTGGTTTGTACTGGCGGGGTCAAAAAACCCGGTTTGGTATGACGCATCCTTCAACGCTTGGGGCAGCGGTCGCTGTTGGTGGGCCGGGGTCTGGGCCTTCGGGTGTGGCGGCCGCACATTTTCTCGGGTTATCTACCCAGGTGCCGGCCGTTGTTGAGGTTGGGGTGCCAGGCCAGGTTCCTGAACCGATGTGTGGGGTGAGGTTCCAGTCCCGTCCGTACGTCCGTTACGAATATTGTCTCACTCCGCTAGAGGTTGCGGTGTTGGAAGTGTTGGGAAACCCTCATATTGTTGAGGTGTCATGGCCCCTTGTTGAGGAACACATCCGCCTGCTAGTCATTAGGGGTATGTTACGGGTGACGGTGCTTGCGACCCTTACAGCTATGGAACCACAAGAGATAGTTCAGAAGCGTTGGGTGGCGATTAGTTTATAACACCACATTGCCTATGCGTCTGTGGGGCCCCGAACAGTTGTTGACGATATTTAGTATCGGGTCGGTTACTGTGAGCTGCGCAGACCTTTGGTGTTTATAGGCACAGGTTATTGTTGGTGTCCTGGGTGGGTCTGTGACACCAGCTGGTGGTGTTGTGGGGTTTTGGCGACACTGGCGGGACTTGAACCCGCATCTTTCAGCGTGACAGGCTGGTGCTTTATCCAGTTAAGCTACAGTGCCAAAAATGTTGACCGGTATTGTGTCAAGCGAAGGTGTATGCGCTTGGGACTCTAATGGTTAGGTTTCGTGGTTGGGACAGCAGCAGGTGGTGTTGATAGGTTTAGCCCCGTCGACTTGGCGATAAGCCAGCGGTGCGTACGGGGCTAGGTTAGCCTTGGTGACATAACAGTCGTTAGCGGTGCGGCCAAGACGAAATGTTCTGGGGGGTTTGTTAGCAACCCTAGGTTGTGGCCCAGCCCTGCCAGTATTTTGGTAGGGCTCGGGGAGACATGCGGTGTCTCGTAGTGTCACCCACTATTACAGTGGGTGACACTAACTGCATCTTAGAGTCTGTCAGAGTGTTTAGATCTCACAGGTTTACCCCACACAGATGCTTGTGTGGTTTGGGGGTTGGGCCCAACCCCCAAACGGGCAGAGTAACTATACAGTTAGGGTCTGTTTCCGGGTCTTAGCAAAAACTAACAGTACGGCTGTTGTGGGGATACGCAACCAGGTTGGTTGAGTAAGTAGTGGTAGGTGTTAGCTGGTTTGTGGTGGTTCGATGAGTTGTAGGTCGTTGTATGCTACGACTATTGGTCCGTAAAGTTCGGTGAAGACGATAGCTTCGTTTTCAGGGTCTAGTGGTGCTGGTCCTACATACCAGTTTTTGTGGCGGTCGCTTTCGTCTGTGATTGTTACTTCTTTGCCGGTAGGTGTGTTGGGGGTTACTGCTAGGGCTTGGGTGGTTTGCCATTGTAAGATTTGTGTGTGGATCGACCATTGTATTGCTAAGAGCCAGTCGTGTTGTTCAGCGTTTAGGTGGGCTTGTTTAGCTGCATATTCGATGGTGTGTTCTGGGAGGGTTTGTTCAACCCAGTTTTTAGGAACCTTAAAAATTACTGTTTCGGTGGGTGTGTCAGTGTTAGTCATGGTAGGTCCTCCCAGGTTTGTTTGTTATTGTGTCCCTACTAGTAAAACAACACACACAGACGCTGGCGTGTAGCTGTCAGGCGCAGCCTGGCTGGGCGGTGGGTAGGGTGTTGGTTGGGTTGTGTGTTAGTCCCACTAAATGTAGGTAGCCTTACCGGGAGAGTTACCGGCATTTAGGTTGCGGGTGGTTAGGGTTCTGGTACTAGCGTTGGGATGGTTTGGTTGTTCAGGTGTCCTAAACCGAGTTGTCCTTGACTGTTTTCGCCCCAGCAGTAGGCGTCCCCTTCTGTGGTCACCCCGCACGTGTGGTAGACCTTTGTGGAACCGTTTTTAAAGCTATGTTCCCCTACAACTGGGGTTGGTACACCGAAGAGGTTTGTGGGGGTACCTATCTGACCGTTTCCTTGTTGCCCAAAGTTGTTACCATCAACAATGTATTGGAACGGGCCGTACCCAACATCAAGCCAAGCGGTGTAAGAACCACTCCAACACAACATTTGGTTATCGGTAGTAAGCCCACAGGAATGTGAAAAACCAGCGAACAGGTCTTTAAAACGGTGGCCGCCTACCACTTTCACAGGGCTGGTGTGGTGGGCGGTACCACCATTACCTAACCGCCCATCGGTACCGTAGCCCCAACAATAGGCATCACTCTCTGTGGTTAGCGCACAGGTGTGTTCCACACCAGCAGCAACATAGTCGAATATGTGGTTACCTAACACTTTCACCGGGTTGGCGTATTGGGAGCTATTCCCGATCCCTAATTGACCGTAGTTGTTGTTGCCCCAGCAATAGGCGTCGCCCTCTGTGGTTAGTGCACAGGTGTGCTGATTGTTGGTAGTGATAGCTGTAAATACGTGGTTTCCTACAACTACTTGGGGGTTACTATAAAAACCGCCGGCGAACCCTATCCCTAGCTGACCCATACCGTTGTTGCCCCAGCAATAGGCCTCACCAGCTGTGGTTATCGCACAGGTGTGGTTGCTGCCAACAGCGATAGCCACAAATCTGTGGTTACCTACCACTTTCACAGGGGTGGTTTGTGTTGTGTTGTTCCCGGCCCCGAGCTGTCCCACACCGTTGGCCCCCCAACAGTAGGCTTCTCCGACGCTAGTCAGTCCGCAGGTATGGTTGTGGCCGGCGTCTAGCGACACAAAGCTATGATCACCAAAAAGTTTGGTTGGGGCGGTCTTATTGGCGGTGTTCCCGGTCCCTAACTGGTATGTAGTGTTTTGTCCCCAACAGTAGGTGTCACCGTTGTTAGCAAGTCCGCAGGTGTGAGACCAACCTGTAGCGATTTGTGCCCAAAACCCTGGATCCGGTTCAGGTTCGGTTGTGGTTGTAGTTGGTTCTGTTGGTGTGCTGGCTGTGTTCCCTATACCAGACACCAAATCAGCGGTCACAGCTTGTGAAGGTAACTGTTCCCCAACTGTTTCAAGTTCAGAGAGACAACCTCCTTGTACAACACCGCTTTGTGGAGGTGCTGCTACCACACAAGCCCCAGCATCTAACGACACAACCAGCAAGAGTGTGTTAGGGGCACGTGTGAAGGTGAGCTCTCCAGCTGATGGCCACAAATCACCTTCAGTTATGATCAACTCGCTAGAATCAGCAACAACCCCAACAATGCTAGAGGCTTGGGTGGGTGGCCAATCTCCTAACGCGCCCAACACTGCATCAAGACCTGCTTGGGTGTCCCACTGGTCTGCACCCGACATAGCTAGCAAGGCTTGAGCTTCACGAGCCACCGATTTCAACGCTGCAAGTTCGACATGTTCACGGGTTTTGTTAAACACGTGTTGGAATGACACAAACGCTGCGAAAGTTAAAACAGCGATAATCGTGACACCAAGTATTATCTCAACAAGGGTTAAACCACGCTTATCGTTTCGTGTAGGGAGATAGGTTTTCACAACCGACTACAGTGTGACCAGGTGTTACCGAAGCCACTAAGCCTTAGCCGGGTTTGATCACCAAAACCGGTTTTCCGCTATAGAACCAGATCACACACGTATTCAACCCACAAAACGTGTTGTACAAACTGTTTGTAACCCTGTGAGAAGATACTAGTGTTGTGGGCGAGTCCCAGATAGGTTTGTGGTACAAGAAAGTTGGGCCTGGCAGATCATCGACCAGGCTCAACTTGTGAAACAAACGGGGTTCAGTCGGTGGTGTTGTTGGTGTTGTTGGGATGGTTTTCTGGTGAAAGGAACTCTAACCCTGGGAACTGTCCTGCTTCCACAAACTCTATAAACGACCCGTTGGTCTGTGGGTTGTTCACACAACTTGTGCGGGTAGCGCCTCTGTCAGAAACTACACCGGCACAGTATTGGTTCTTTTTGGGTTGGTAAGCAAGCAGCATCATATGTTCTGTGCGTAACATCACCATTTCATTGGTTAGAGGCCACACATCGTCTTCTACCAGGGTGAACGTCTGATCATATTTACGGCTAAACGGCCCAACATTAGGTTTAGGTGTGGGAACGTTTGGCCAAGAATCTAAAGCAGTTTCTAACGCTCGGACAGCTTCTTTGGATTCCCAATCAGCATCAGGTGAGAACGACAACACTTCCTGTGCGTTAGACATAGTGTTATTTAACCTGTTCTCAGGTGTGTCATCTCTGTCTGGAAAAAGCGGAAGTAAAAGCGCCATGATTACGGCCCAACTGAGAAGTACTAATACCATCTCGCCGATGGTTACACCTCTGTGTTTGTGAACCATGTTGTACCTCTTTTTTGTTAAAGGCCACGCCATGTGTTCTTCGCCACCGGCCCAGCCGCCCTATTAAGAACAGTGACTGTGTACCTCTGTGGTGTTCTTGCAAACAAGGCTATATATAGCCTGTACGGCTTTGGCGGGCTCAGGGCACAACAGGTGCCTATAAAGAATGTGTAGGGGTTTGGATAGTGTGTTGAGGTGCGGGTGTGGTTGCTCACCGTCCGGGGAAGCATCAGACCCACTTCTGTAAGCTGATGCTTTTGGCAGGTTGAGTCTTGGCCCGCAAGTTTCGATTTTTGGACAGGACGTTCCCGCAGAGGAAACAACACAGACCGTTTACCGGTGTGGGCCTGTGTTTGGTTGGTTGCGGCGGGCATTAGCAGGGGTTTGAGGGTGGCTAGTGGGGTTGTTTGGGGTTTAGGTAGTGGCGGGTCCCCCGCTTGTTTTAGCGAAGATAATCGCGGTTATCATCGTTTTGGTTGGTTGGGGTTTGTGTGGTTGTTCTGTGCTGGTGGTGTGTGTGGTACGAACCTGTTTGAGCGTACCAGTCGTCTAGCTATGGGTGTTTGCTGGTACGGCTAGTTCAATGTTTGGTTCAATGTTTAGGATTTTGTGTGGGTATTTTTAGTCGTTTGTTAAACACTGGTCAGGGGAAACAGCTTAAAGAGCTTTCTCAGCTTGTGACTCTTATTAACAACGAAGAGCCAGCTTTACAACAACTTGGTGATAGTGATCTGGTTTATAAAACCACCGAGTTTAAACAGCGGTTAGCTAATGGTGAGCCGGTGGATGATTTGTTGGTGGAAGCGTTTGCGGTTACTAGAGAAGCTGCTAGGCGGGTTATTGGGCAACGTCATTATGATGTTCAACTTATGGGGGGTGCTGCGCTTCATTTTGGTTGGGTTGCTCAGATGCGTACCGGTGAAGGTAAAACCTTAGCGGCGACTTTGCCAGCCTATTTGAACGCTCTTTCAGGTGATGGGGTGCATTTAGTTACCGCGAATGAGTATTTAGCTGCCAGAGATGCTGAATGGATGGGTCAAATACATCGGTTCTTAGGGCTAACAGTAGGTCTTGTTATACCCGGTGACGATGATGTCACCCACAAAAAACGTCAGTATGAGTGTGATATTACCTATGGGACTAACAGCGAGTTCGGGTTTGACTATTTGCGTGACAACATGGCCATGTCACCCACAAGCCAAGTCCAACGCGGGCATGCCTATGTGATTGTTGATGAGGTTGACTCGATCCTGATTGACGAAGCTCGCACCCCTCTTATCATTTCGGGGCATTTGAGTGACACTGCTGAGACGTACCAGCGGTTCGCTTCTTTAGTGAAACAACTTTCGATCGGGAAAGATTATGAAGTAGATGAAGAAAACCGTGTCGTAGCACCTCTTGAAACAGGGGTAGCTAAAATTGAGAAGTGGTTAGGGATAGATAACCTTTACGACGCTGTGTCAAACGATCTGGTACGTCACCTGGGGGTGGCGTTAGAAGCAAAAGAGTTGTATCACCGCGACAAGGATTACATTGTCCAAAACGGTGAGGTGTTAATCGTTGACGAGTTTACCGGGCGGGTGTTAGACGGGCGGCGCTGGTCAGAAGGGTTACATCAAGCTGTTGAAGCTAAAGAAGGTGTGACACCTAAAGCAGAAAACCAAACTTTAGCGTCGATCACGTTACAAAACTATTTTCGGTTATACACAAAAATTGCTGGGATGACTGGGACAGCTGAAACTGAAGCGTCAGAGTTTTTGAACACCTACGGGATGTCAGTGATACCAATCCCCACCCATAAACCCCAACAGCGTAAAGACCACACCGATGTGGTCTATAAATCTATAGACGCTAAACACGCAGCACTAATCGAAGACGTTGCGCAACGGCACCGTGTAGGACAACCCGTTCTGGTAGGGACAGCTTCAGTGGCGACCTCTGAACAAGTTTCAAAGCTGCTACAAAAAGCTGGTATTAAACATGAAGTGTTGAACGCTAAAGCACACACCAGAGAAGCCGAAATCATTTCACAAGCCGGTCGATTGTATGCTGTTACGGTCGCTACTAACATGGCGGGCCGTGGTGTAGATATTTTGTTAGGAGGTAACGCTACCGGGTTAGCGTTACAAGATGTTAAAGCACAAGGGTTAAACCCAGAAACTGTTGAAGGGCAAACCCGTTTCGCGGAACTGCTACCCAAATATGAGACCCAAACCAGTGAGGAACGCGAAAAAGTTTTAGAACTAGGTGGTCTTTATGTGTGTGGCACTGAACGGCACGAAAGCCGTCGTATAGATAACCAGTTACGTGGCCGGGCCGGACGTCAAGGTGACCCTGGAGAAAGCCGGTTTTATCTATCGTTAGAAGACGATCTGATGAGACTGTTCGCGACCGGGGCTATAAGTTGGGCGTTGGAACGTACCCTAGCTGATGACCAACCCATCGAAGCTAAAATGGTCACCAAATCTATTGAACGAGCGCAAACCACTGTTGAGCAACGTAACAGCGAACAACGCAAAAACGTTTTACAATACGACGAAGTGTTAGACGAGCAACGAAAAGCTGTCTACGAGCAACGAAACAGCATTTTAGAAGGCGACAACCTGAAACAATACACCACGGACCGTCTTATTGAAATAGTTGATGACCTGATCGAAACATATACAGGCACAAACCAAGACGGGGTGTGGGATACTGAAGGGCTACGGACCGAGCTGTTCACGTTTTGGCCGACCCAACTATCTAACGAAACATTAGCGACGGTGAACGATTTGGGGCAGCTACAAACCTTGTTGGTAGATGAAGCCCTAGAGATCTATGACCAACAAGAAACAGTGATTGGTGTAGATCTGTTACGTAACGCTGAACGCCAAATTTTGTTGCAAGTAGCGGATCAGCGTTGGCGTAACCATTTAGCAGAAATGGACTATCTACAAGAAGGTATCCAGTGGCGTGCCGTAGCCCAAAACGATCCGTTGATGGAATGGCGTCGAGAAGGTTACAACCTGTTTGTTTCGATGACTAACAGCATCAAACACGACTATGTTAAACAACTAATGCGTGCCAAAGTTGTCCGTCCCGAGCTAACACCACAAAAACTGTTGTTAGCTAACAACAAAAACAAGACCCAACAACACTCCCCCGCTGCAATGTCTTCCTCAGACGAGAAAACCGTCGCAGACAGATTCAAACACGTTTCTCGTAACGCTCTGTGCCCTTGTGGATCCAACAAAAAGTTTAAACTGTGTCACGGACGATAACCACAACCACGAAAACCAGGGACAAGTCAAAACCTTAACAAATTATTAACAGTTTGACACACCCTGTGTGATTGTTTTTGATTTGGGAATACCTCTCCCACATAACCCTGAGCGTTTTTGTTGTTCAATGGGGGTTGTGACAGCCACAAAAGTTTAGCACACAACAGTTTAGGTGCCTTGTTTTTGGGGTGTAGGCGGGGACAGTGGATCGGAATTGTTGCTTGTTTGTTCCTAAGGCGGGATATCTGATGACTGACCCAACCCAGCCGGTAGTTAAACAATCCGAGATAACTACCACCAAACCACGTGTCTGGCGGGGTTTCACTATTGTTGATGTTATCCTCACTGTGGCGTTAATTGCTGTGATCTCCGTTGTTGCCATAGTTAGTTACCGTGAAGTAATGGAACGTTCAAAAGACCGGATCGCTGAACAAACAGTACGAACCGTGCTACGCGAAGCACAAACGTTAGCAGCGTTCAAACACGAAACTTTAGCGTTCCACCATTTTGAAGAAGCTTTTGAAGATCTTGTCACATCACAAGCCGCTACATCGGTCTTAGGTGTCCAGGCTTCTACTAGTTCCGGGTGGGGTGTTGTTGACGCTTCCCCACCAGTACTAGAAAACGTGTTCGCCCAGGTTGTGGAGGGACGTTCTTATGGTGTTGTAAGTATCGAAGGTGAAACCGCCCAGGTAGCTTTAGAAATGTTAGGTCGTTGTGCGCTAGCCCAAGGCACAAGCATGAACCTGGAAGGTTCCTGGGTTTATCGTAACCCAGGCCAAGAATGTGGCAGTGTAGCGTTCGCGGTAGGCATACCAGAAGATGGTGGTTCCGGTGGGCTAGGTAACCCTTCTCAATGGCTACCTGTCCTAAACGGTACCGCTTCACCCTCAGCAGCGGAACTAAACTGGAGCGCTTCTAGCGCACCCAACATAACCCAATACCAAATCTTACGAGACAACAACGTAGTAGCCACCGTGTCTGCGAATGTTACGTCGTGGGTTGATAACAGTGTTGTTGGTGCCGAAACATATTTGTACCAAGTTGTGGGGGTCACCGGCACTAGCGGTCAGTTGGGGTCTAACAGTTTAGAACTATCAATCCCAGTACCACCCGTGCTAACCGGTTCCGCTGGTGCGACGGTGGCTTTGGACTGGTCCGCAGCGGTGATGTTCCCAGGACCAGTAACCCAATACCAAATTCTCCGTGACAACAGTGTGGTGGCCACCGTCCCGGCTAACACCTTGTCGTGGGTGGATAACACGATTTCAGGTGGGGTGACTTACACCTACCAAATACAGGTAGTGTCAAACAACAGCCCAACCTTGGCTTCTAACCAAATATCTTTAACAGACCCTGCGCCAAGTGTTCCTGTCCTAAGCGTAACTAACCAGACTTCCCCGTTAGGTGCTGCGTTGTCTTGGACTGCCTCTGTTGATGCTGGTGGTAACCTCTCAGGATACAGAATCTACCGTGACAACGTGGCGATCGCCACAGTATCTTCTAGCACTGTGTCATGGTTCGATAGTAACGTAACCCCCAATGTAACCTACCAGTATCATGTAGATGCTTATGATAGTCATAACCAGACTGGGCAGTCACAAACCAGATCGGTGACAGTCACTCCCCCGCCGGTCGGGTCGTTCAGCGCTTCTGCTACAATCATTTCGTCTAGCTATCCGAGAGTGACCTGGACCGCAGCGCCTAACGCTACGTCCTACACGGTGACACGTTCAACAGGTCATGTTATCGCATCGGGTACTACTGCTTTACAGATAAACGACACTAGTGCTTCTGCAGGGACCAACGTATATTATCTTGTCACAGCCTATGGTCCATACGGCACCAGTTATGGCCCCGTCATGACTAACACCGTGTATGTTCCGGTGCCGCTACCCCCAGCCCCATCTATACCGGGGTCGGCTAACATTTCGATATTTATCGCTGCGCCTACCGATGGTGTGTCAAACAATGTGCGCGCTAACCTGTCATGGGGTTACAGCCCAAGCGCTACAAGCTACACCTATTATCTGTTTCGAAACGGTTCGCTTTACACCTATGGTTCGACAGTTGGTACCTCTGCTACCGTGACCGGGTTAACCCATGGGGCCAGCTATTCCATGCAGGTTTATGCTAGCAACAGTGGCGGAAGCTCGGGTGTACGCAGCTCAGGAACAGTGTATTCCCGTTACATTTCATGGCCGGTACGATATTCAGGTACCGCCCCGCTACGCTGGATTGACACAGGTTCCGGTAACGCTGCCTACTATGGCCCATCATCCCAACCAGGTATCAATGATTACGCACCTCCTTCTCCGCCGCCTTCCTGTCCTCGAATAGGTACACTCCAGTTTTGGAATCAGTCAGGAACCGAAGGCCGTCAACATGTTTGGTATGGCCCCTCTAACTGGAGATTTGGTTTCTGTTCCGGTACTGAGTCCAGGTTCCAGGCAGATGTTGGTAGCCAACCAGCGTTCAACTCTTCAACCAACAGGGTCAACACCTACAACTACTCAGGGTAACATCACCTACCACCTCACCGCTGCCTCTCTACAAGACTCTAGAGGGGCTGTGGTTAGGGGTGGTTGTTAGGTTGGTGTGTAGTATGTTATACCCACAAATGGGGTAGGTTGTCGGCTACCCACACTAAAGCATCTTTAGCGTCGTTGATACGGGTTTTGTCTTGTTTTAGTTGTTCTTGTGTTGCAGCGTTTATTTGTTCAGCGGTGCTGGAACGGTGTTTCAGCAGGGAAGTTAAAACAGTTTCTGCTTCTTCGAGTTCTGGGTTGTTGTTGTAACGGCCAAGTTTGTGTGCCGCTGTACGGATGGCTTGTTCCCATTCTTCGAAGGTGGGGTACTCGTTAGTGGCAGGCCAACCTGATAACTCATCAGCGAAAGTGTTTAACATTTCATGTAGTGTGGCTGTGAGATAAATGTCAAAGTTGTGAACATCTTCATATGACCAGCCCTGCCGGAAACGTTCAACAACACGAAACAGTTTTGACACCCCAGCTATTGTTGTCCATTCTTGGACACGGTAGCTGGCTTTAACACCCCATGTTTTTGGGTGTAGTTCGTGTGCTATGCGTTGTTGTTCGTCAAGGTCGGGCCAACCAAGTTTGTCAGAAAGAAGCGTTTTGGTGCCGTCAGTGTTCTGTCTCAAGTTTTCAATTTCAGCCCACCGTTTGTTTTTAGAAGCGACACTTCGGCGGGTGTCGTAATCGTTGTTTATGACACGTGTAGCAAGTTGGTGTGGCATGAACGGTAACGCATCTACACGTTCAGCGAAGTTGTAAAGCAAAGTTTTGAAATCCATAGAGAACTCTCCTGTGTTGCGAACCTTTTTGTTAAAGGTTTGTTGCTACACAAATGTCGCAGTACTGTGTGTCGGCACAGCCACACAGATCTTCTTCTGGCTCAGGGAACATCCAGTCTAATATGGCTGTGTCGGTATCACACAAAACATTTAACGGCACCCCGCTGGCTAAAGCATACACACGGTTTAAGAAAAAAACGGAACGGTCACCTTCGATAGGTGCTTCTAACCATTCTACAATATCTCCGTTTATAAGCGCTGGGGGTGTTTCAAGATAGGCAACCATACTAACAGCGTTCAATAATCCTACCGCTTCGGCAGCGTTGTTAAACCCTGTGGTTTTCCAGCGGTGTAGTGTTGCAATGCTGGTACCGGCTAGCTCCGCTACGGATGCTTTTGAGAATCCACGTAGCAACAAAGCATCTAAGAGCTGGGTGGCGTCACATTGGGTAACCATACCTTTATGGTGCTGGCATTGGGTGCCCTTACACACAATGTGTGGTGTGGCGATCCTAGAGGTAATAGAAGTGGGTGTTGGGTGCTCGACGGGAAGGTTGTTGGACAGTTTCCCATCATGTTGCTAAAGCGGATCTCACTAAAAACGTTGATTGGTATCACGTTAGGAGTTGGTGTGGCGTTGGTAGCTGCTTTGGTAGGGGTTTGGGCTACTAGTGAAACTCCGCGCACACCGTTAGAAACAGAGATCGCTGAACTTGTTGAACAGCTAGGCCCGCTCGGTTACCCCGACATGTTTGACTATCATCCCTTGGAGGGGGTTACCAACCCGATCAGAGAGAACGCTGTGTTAGACCTGAACTGGTCTAGCGCTCTTTGTGCGATGTTGCCACAAACCGTGCTGGTAAACATGGTAGATGCCCCTTACGACGTGTTTTGGTTAGATGATCATCCTGAAGCGAGTTGTATGGTTGAGTCGCAACACCGTCAAACACGGGTCTGGTTCCAAGTAGGGTTGCTTGATGAAACTTCCCAAATCCCTTCCCCTTGGGATGGTGTTGTTTGGCAAGAACATGTTTTTGAACAAAACAGTGAAACTGTCACGGTTTACACTTCGGTTTTTAACGAAGGTCGAAACCTTGTCGCCCAAACGTTATACAACCCAACGTTTTTGTTGTCAGGGGACGCTGTCGATGAACTTGGGCGTCTAGAAGGACGCCAACGTCTCATAGCGGCTGTTATGGCTAACACTGTGTTTGGGTGGGATAGCAGCCGGGTAGAACAAGAAGCGTTGACCCGTTACAACAACTTTTTAGAAACACATCCCAACTAAAAAACCCTTAGGTGTTGTTATCTGATGTGTTGCTAGTTACGTGACGTTTTAGAAACGTGTTGGACGTTTGGTTTTATGAGCCAACGGACCAACAGTTTCAACGGAGGTATCCAACAAGGTACCACCGCGATATCTGCGGCGTCTTTAGCGTTGGAAGATAACCTGCGCGCAGCGACACAACAAGTTACCCAAACATCCGATTATGGGTGGCGTAGAGGGTTTTCTGCTGCTGAGCTTGCAACCCATTTTGGTGTAGATCCGCAACACATGGTTGGGGTTTACCCAGATGGTGGTATCTGGTTCTTAAAAGACGACCCGACCCGCATTTTGGTAGCAGCCGAAGCAAAAAAACAAGGCGCTACCGGTAACGCTATTGAACGTTGGTACAAAAACGAAGCTGTTCTAACAGCGTTGGGTACCACAATTTATGTGACGTTTTGTAGCGGTGAAGGGTTTTTTGACCAAAACCCGGCGCAACGTTCCCTTGAAGCATCAGCAACAATACTGAACCGTCCTCGGCAACAAAAAGCTGGGCCCCAGTTTTGGAACCACCCTTTTGGTAGCCACTGGTTTTACCGGTACCCAGCATTTGCGAACACGTTCGAAATCAAAAACGTGTTGCTCGAAGCGTTACATGTCGCTCGGGCGTCACTATGAAAGCGTCCTTAGTGGTCCCTGCGGGGGGGCTTCGACCGTTTTACATGTGGGCCGGTGGCAAAACCAGGCTTTTGAAACATTATGGTCAGGTCTGGCCCGACATGTCACAACCACATCATTATGTAGAACCGTTTTTTGGTGGGGGTGCTGTTTTCGGGGCGTTAAAAACACAACAACCCAAGCTGGCGGCCACTATTGGTGACATTAACACTGAACTCACTGGGGTGTTACAAGCAGTTAAAACCGCACCAGAACAGTTCCTAAACCAGGTTATGTCCCTTGGGAGGGAACTTCTAAACATACCTGACAAACCGGGACGTAAAGACTGGTATTACCAGCTTCGCCAAACCTACTGGTCCGACCCGACCCCAGCTACCTTGTATGTGTTGATGCGCACCGGTTTTAACGGTATCTGGCAAACCTGTAAAGCTTCCCAAGGGCTTTTCGGAACCCCAGCAGGGCTGTTAAACCAGCAAAACATTGAACAGATCGTAGATGTGCAGCTGATTTCGGATTGGTCGGCAGCGTTACAAAACACGGTGATACATGACGGTAGTTACGAAACAGTTCCCCTACCCGACTCCCCGGCACTAATTTTTTTAGACCCACCGTATAGGCATAGTTTCACCAACTATTCAACCGGGTTTAACGATGATCATCAGGAACGTCTCACCGACTGGTTCGTTGAACAAACCCTCGCTGGTCACAAAGTGTTGTTAGCAAACAGGCATCAACCTGGCGACCCGTTTTTTGAAAAACGGTTAGGGCATGTGGCCGACATCCACCTTTTTGAGGTGACTTACACCGCGGGGCGACGTAAACGTGTTGGGAACAGTTTCGAAGCAAAACCAGCGGTAGAACTTTTAGCAATCTCAAAACCGTTATGACCCCAACACCAAAACACACCCAAACCCGTTAAACCAGTCTCCCACCATACCCGCCTGTAAAAGATGCAGGCAGGTTCCAATAGCGAGAGAGCCTTGATAGTTGTTGTGGTGTGGTGAGGGTTTAGGTGGTCGTATACTAGTGTTACGGTTATGGCTGAAACACACAGCGGTAACTTGACCGTAATCATTCTCTCCGCTTCTGAAACTTTGGCGTTAGCTAGGGCTTTAGGTGGGGACGAAACGGTCACAGATCAACAAACACTACAAAGTTTGCGGGACAGTCTCGGGGTAGAAACCCCTACCAACCCGTTACAAGCCACCTAAACTTTTACCTGAACAGCCAGCGATGTTGGAGCGGCATTGATCAGGTGGTGTTCAAAGTTTAACGTAGGTTTGGGAAACTGATCGGTTCCGGTTCATCAGGAGTGCTATAGGCTGGTTTCACAAGCGCCCAAACCAGCGGTTCTACAGGTTTGTTATCTATTTTAGCGAACAGTAAATGTGGGTAGCGTGTTTGTTTAACATGGGACGCTAACGTTTTACGATCCGTTGTGTCGGTCGGGAGTTGTTGGTAGTTGTGTTCAGTTTCGGCAATGATCATGTTGAAATGGTGTTCAATTTCGGCAACAACATGTTTAACCCACTCATAGGTTTCATCTGGTAGATAATCCAACAACAAATCGAGTGGTTGTTGGTCAGCTAAATGTTTCCAAATAGTTAAAGTGTTGGTTTGTGTGACATAGCTGTGAATATCAACATATTCACGATATTTGTATTTGACTCGCACACCCGAGTTTTTGTAGCGAACCACATAACCTTCACGGTTGTTCCACGGCTGTGTGATCAGAACGTCAAGAGGGTTGGTTTGCGCGGTGAAAGTACCGTAACGTTTCACCACAGGCCCGTCCCAGTTTTTAGGTAGCGGAACATCTTTACCGGTAGCGTTGTTGATAGCAGCGAGCAGCACCAGCCCTTCAAAGTCACCATAATCAACGATGACCCGGTTCCAAGGGGTAACTATTTCGAACAGTAAAGTCACCCCATCAGGCACTTCGAAATGTGGGTAGTGGTGGTTCCACCATAGGGTAGCCCACTCGGCTTGTGGGGAATGGAACGAGCCTTTAGTTGCTATACCAGAATGGTTGGGTGTTTTATATAGAATACCTAAAGACCCGTCGATTTTGTCGAACAGTTCAAACGGTTCATCTGGTGGGTGGACAGTGGCTTTTGGGGTGCTACCAGCCTCAAAAAACTTTGGGAATGGTCGTGCGATGACAAGCCCGTCACGGTCAACAATTAAACCCCGTGTTTGGGTGGTTACCTCATCCCACAAAAACTGGTATTGGGTTTTAGAGGTGTAGGTGTAAAGTTCAAGTTCGGTGCTGTTGTGGTACCGTCGTGTTACAAGCCCGTCACGAACAGCTTTTTCAAGCTGGTCTAAAGAAAACAAGCTGTGCAGATATGTGGCCATAACACTGATCGTGTCCAAAGCAGACAACATCTCCACTACCACAAGACCGCCTAAGCAGGGTTAGGTGTTGGGTTGTGCGTGGTGTGGTAACGCTGTGGTGACCCATAAACCGAGGGGGTGTGTTTGGGGTGGGTTAGATGCCAACACGGCGAAGGGTCACACAATAGGTTTTCTATGGACAGCAACATTATAAATTTTGACCGAAGTGGCGATAACCTCACCGATTTTTTACAATCGTTTAACACACACCTCACCGATTTTTTACAATCGTTTAACACACCAGTACTAGTCGATTTTTGGGCGGAATGGTGTGGCCCTTGTAAAGTTATGTTGCCAGTGTTAGAAGAAGTAGCCGCTGAAACGCAAGGCAAACTTACCGTTGTGAAACTAAACGTGGACAGTTTCCCAACAATAGCAGCCAACTATGGGGTGATGAGTATCCCAACCATGCTTCTCTTTGTTGATGCCGATCCGGTAGCAAGTATTGTGGGGGCGGTGTCAAAAGACATGTTGTTACAACAGTTTCGTTCCTACATACGATAAACAACACTAGGAAAACACCAACCGTTACCTAAACCAACATGTCCCCACGCTAATCTCAGCGTTGGGTGGGTAACAGCTAGTTTTGAACGGTTTGCGTGCGGTAACGTTGCGGATAGTCCCCTAAGGTTGTTTTAAAATCGTTGAGCAGCGCTGTATGATCGGAACGAGTCGTACCTTGTGGGTTTAACACACTAGCAAGTGTGTCATGAACACTTCTGGGAACCGGAAACAACGCTAGGTCTGGGGATGACAGCAATCTAAAACCCATCATAGCCATATAGTGTTATTTTCTAGGCTTCTGGCACTATATACCCAACGGTATGGTTATACACCCTGGTTATCTACCTGAGAGCAGCAAAATACAGGGAGTGTTTAAAGAACCTGGTCTGTTCTGGTTTTGGGGTTGTTTTGTTTCCAAAGCGGTGGGGACGTTGTGGAGTGTGTGGCTATGAAAGTTATGTTTGTTGGTGATATACATGGTAATACGCTGTGGTGGGAAAAAACTGTTGCTAAAACGGTTGTGGAACACCAAGTAGATTTAGTGATCCAGCTCGGCGATTTTGGTTGGTGGGAAAAACGGTATCCCAACAAGTTGTCACCGTTTTTGACAGCTGTTGAGAACACTGCTGTACCGGTGTGGTTTTTGGACGGTAACCACGAAAACCATCCGAAACTAAACCGGGCTGTTAACCGGGCCCGCCGGCAACACAACATCACAGATCTGCGGGCAAAAGTACCTTTAACAGACAACGTATCGTTTTTGCCGAGAGGTGCCCGGTTTTCTATCGGGGAAACCACGTTTTTAGCGGTCGGTGGCGCGGCGTCAATCGACCGTGCTTATCGTACCCCTGGGAAAGACTGGTTCCCTGAAGAAACATTAAACGACGTGGAGATACAACTAGCAGCAAGTTCCGGTCCGGTAGATGTGGTGTTAGCTCACGACACTATCGCAGGTTATGTTATCCCTGGTTTAGCACCCCGTTCCCAGTTGCCTAGAGCGTGGCTAAACGAACTAGAAACTTGTGAAGCTCACCGCCAAAAACTCTTAGAAGCTGTTACACCAACGACACCAAAGTTTTTGTTGCACGGGCACTATCATTCGTTCTACCAAAAACCGGTTGACACCAGCTGGGGGGAGCTACAAATCATTGGTGTATCTACCGACGGTACCCGAGGGTCGCTTCTAGTAGCCGATCTTAACGCTTCAAGTTTCGACCCTCAAGTAGTGATCTGATACAGAGTGTCTAGGTGTTTTGGTAGGTCGGTCCGGTGGTTAGCAACGAAAAAAGGGTGCGGTGTAACCCACAAAACGTGCCAAGAGGTGATGAACTAGTCGAAGTGTTACATTTAGCAGAAATGTTTCCAGGGTGTCACCCACCGTTAAACATTGTGTTTCGTAGTATCGTTACGGACCGTGACCCCCAAAGCTCCTCTGGTGATACCACCACCTAGCCCCATCCGTGTGGTGCTGTGACAACCCAACAACCCAACTAGACCGGTGCTTTTCCCCCTGGTTGGGTTGTTCAACATAAAGGCGGGTTCAACCGGTGGGTGTTTAACGCTATGGTTGTTGAGACGTTCCTGATAAGGATATGGCTGGTTTTAAGCTAGGATGCCGTAACTGTGACTCGTACCATTAACTCAAAGGATGATAATCAAATGGCTACAGTCACAGTACCACCCGAGTTTTTTCGGGGGGAACTTAAAGTGTATTCTGATTGGCAAGCAGCTTTAGCTAGGGAACTGTTCCAAAACTCTGTCGATGCGGGCGCAACCCAGATAGATGTGAGTTTTGTTCAACAGTCGGACTCTGAAACAACTTTAGTGTTTCAAGACAACGGGACCGGTATGGACCGTGACACGTTAGAGCACGTGTTTTTTGCGTTAGGTCGTACCACCAAAGCCGGGTTGGACACGGTGGGCGGGTTTGGTCGGGCCCGGATCATTACTTGTTTCGCGCAACGATCGTATCGTATCTACACCAGTGACGTTAAAGTTTCCGGTGAAGGTGGTAGCTACACTATTGATGAGGCGTCACCTGTTCCGGGTTGCCGGTTCGAGATCGACCTGATCGAAAACGAAGGTACCAACGTGTATCACGGGTTGCGACGGTTTTTGGCGTTGTCGTCCATACCAGCAACAGTTAGCGTGGATGGTGTGGTGGTAACAGAACCGGTTGTGTTAGGGCGTGCTAAACGTGTGCTTCGTGACACGTCAAACAAACCATGGGCAAAGATATACACCGAAACGGGTGGCGGGTGTGTTGTTAGGGTTAACGGTTTGTTCATGTATCGGAACTGGTTGTCCTATGACCAAAGGGTTGTTGTTGAACTAGACCCGAGCCAGTCAAGAACAGTGTTGAACGCTGCCCGTGGTGGGCTTGTCGAACCTTACGATTCGCAACTGTCCCACTTTTTACAACAGCTGGTCGTAAACCAAAGAGAAGCGTTTAAACCTGACGTGAAACCGGTAGCGGTGCTCATCCCAGGAAACGGGTTCATCAACCAAACCTACCAAAACATCACACCTGGGGTGTTGGTAGCGGCATCCCCGCCGCAGGGTTTCATAGACGAACCTGTAACAGCCGCTGATACTTTAACCCAAAACATGTCGTCCCCTACCCAAACACAAGACCATCGAGTGTTGGGGTGGACAGTCCTCCCAGAAACACCAATGTCGTCCGGGTTTGGTTTCGATGTGTTTATGTTAGCTGAAAACCCGACCAGTTCCACGAAACGTCAGCTTCGTAGCTGGAACCCAACAAACTGGGATTCTAGTCGTGGGCAACGACGTCGAAAGTTGTTACTGACCTGGAAAACAGCGGTTGAAATAGCTTTCGAAACTCTAGCCGATCTACACGGCAAACATTTGCCGGTGTCTTGGGCTCCAGGATGGGTGTTCGACGAAAACGTGGCGGCGTTGCATTGTTCTGTTGAACAAGGATCGTTACTACTGTTAAACCCGATCAACCAAAACGGGCGGATCCGTTACAACCTGTCACTACCAGAAGCCCGTCAAGAGCTACTTGTGTTAGCAGCCCATGAGGCTTGCCACACGATAGTAGCAGAACACAACGAACGTTTCGCTAACTTGTTAACCCAACTCGTTGGGGCGCTTGATATGCGTGCTGCTGACCGGCGGTTACGTTCAATAACTTAACACACAATCTAACAGTTGTGTTACTACATGTTTTTGGTTGCCCCTATCTATCATGGTGGGGGCAACTTTTTGTGTTTCGAGCTGGTTCTAGCTAGGTGGTTGTGTGGGTGTGGAACACCGTGTCGAAAAGTTTGCGGTGTCGCCGTACCCAAGCGCTTTTAGCTACTGCTTCGTCATAGGTGAAAAACTGGGCGTTGCTACACATCCCGTTTTCTTGGGTACCTAGGAATGATTCTACAATCCCAAAATAAAACAGTTGGTACGACGGGTTCGAATAACGAGAACTGTGTTTTTGGCCGGGTAAAGTCACGATACGTTCCACCGCTACTAGTTCCACAGTTTCAAAATGAAGCCCTGCTTCTTCGAACGCTTCTCGTTTCACAGCTTCCAACCCGGTCTCTCCATGGTTGATATGCCCCCCAGGGATAGTCCAACCACGTTTCTTGTGTAAAGTTAACACAACCTGGTTATCACGAAACGCTAAAACATGGGCGGCGGCGCTTTGGTGTAACGCTGGGTGTTCGTTAGTTAACAATGTGGTCCATCTAGAAACCGGTTTTGTGGTAGGTGGGAACCACAGGTCAGATACCACGTCTTGTGTACGGATCTTGTATTTAGTAGTAGTGCTACCTGGATACGAAGTGGCCATAAGTTTCACAGTCCCCAAACCGTCCGGTCACGCAACACACAACTGTTGAACCTTTTGTTGCAGGTCACAGCCGTTTCTAACTGTTGGGGGGTTGGTGAGGCTCTTAGTGGTGTTGTGTTGTGGGCCGTTTCGGAAACACTGATGTCAACAGGATGGGTTTTGGGGTGTGGTTGGGTTGTTTGCGTCTCTTGGGGTCGCTTGAACAGTGCTTCTTATCACCTTCTTTTTTGAAGGTACACAAAAAGAAACGTTAATTAAGGAGCAAAAAAGAGATGGCTACTTTCGTGTATGAGCCAAGCGAATTCACTCCAGGAATGTGGGTGTATGAACGCCCAACCTCATTCCCGGACCTACCAGCGTCACTAGACGGGGACGCTTTGTTTGGTGGGTCGGTTGAACTCCCAGGCGTTCAAATCGACTACAGCCAAACCGGAATAGTTTTGGGGGTTCGTGTCAGTGCTGTAGATTACGGTATTGACGAACTACCCCTAACGGCGCCAGGTCCAGCCTGGTTGCTGACAGCCCTGTTCGGGGACGCAGCTGAGCGGCTGGGAAACCCTGAAACCCCAGGGAACGAGCTACAGGTTGATTTGGATAACCTGTTTAGTTTCCAGGAACTGCTGTTGGATTTGGCGGACGCTCAAGCATTTTTTGGGACGTGTGCCCCGGTTGTTTCCCCTGAAACTGTTGCTATCGCAAAACAGTTAGGTTTGGTGAAACAGTCATATCAGCCTGCCCCTACCCCGCCGGTGATTATCACCCCGGAGGAGCGCGCAAACCATGCGTTTGCTTGGGCTGAAAACAACTTGAGGTTAGCTGCTCAAGATGTTTGATGGGACGCTGCTAATCTAAAAAAGTTTAGGTTGGCAGCGTTTCTTGTTGTATGAGTTCTAAATTAGGGTTTTGTAAAATTTCGTTGAGTTGTTTCACTAGAACCCCTTTGGGTATGCCAAGTGTTCTGGTGGTGCCTTCTACCATGTCACACAACACATCTTTTGGGTTCCGGTTCCCATAGACCACAGTGACTCGCCATTGGTTGTTATGGTGGGCGATGCTGCGGCGATGGTTGGCGTTGACCCGACCTCGGAAACGTAGAGGTGAGGGGCTTTGTAACTGTTGAGTGATGATTTGTTGCAACGTTTCAGACAGTATCCCAAACCCGATAGCGTTTAGCGTCCCATCCGGTCTAAACATAACGTTCATATCTTTATCGTGTAGCTGTCTTGCACGTTTACCACAGCCCAGGTGACAGACACAAGCGGTTTTGTTGTCATGGTGGTTTTGGGTTAGCGGGGTTAGCACGGTAGCAGCTATGAGTTCGCTTGGGTTGTCTAAGGTGGGGCGCCACGCTCTTGTTGTGCAGGAAAGCCTGTATTTGTTGAACTCGCCGACCACGTTTGAAAACCGTTGGTTGTCGTTACCACCTTCTAGTGTGGAACAAGAAACGGTGTGGGTGTGGGCTGGGGGATGGCATTACAACCCGAGATGCCAAAAACCGGTTGGTGTGGCTAAAACGTTGAAAGCTAGCTGGTTAGACGTGGCGGAAACGTCAGACCCTGTGTGTGCTACGTGTTTGCCGGTACATCCAGGTGCGGCGTGGGTGTTGTACCGCAAAGGCCTCCAACCAGTGTTTTATGCGATCGACCGACTGTTAGAAGATGGCAGCTACCCTAGTGAGGGTGCTTATGAACATTGGGAACAAACCGTTGCCGCTGTTTTAGGGTCAGATGTGGGTTTTCGTCGGGGGCTAGAAATGTTGGTGTTGTTGGCCGGGGTGGGATCTGGTGTTAACTGGTCCCCGTGGGAACCGGCACGGGTTGAACGATCTTTAGGGGAAGCGTTAAACAAGGTGGCTACGTTGTTTTCGTATCGGCATACCCAGGATTTGGTCGAAACAGCGGCTTCGTGGATTGTGGCGTTAAGAGATCCGTATTCGGTGCCTGACGCGCCTGCTGCGCAACAGTTACGGTTAGGTTTGGTTGATGTTTTACGTTCTTCAAATTTTGTGTTCGACCCGAACACTAGGTGGCTGGTCGATCCGGGGTTGCTAGTTGAACAGGTCAGAACAACCCTGGGTGGTTCCGATCGGGTGGTAGCCAAACCGTTTCTAGCGCAAGTTGTTGGTTTGTTGAGCGCTTTGCGTGAAACAGTGTTAGCGGAACGTGACAGTTGGGAACGGACCGATCTTCGATTGTTGCCACCAACGAGGGGGTTTAGTTTGGCGTGTGTTTGGGGATACAACACTAAAGGGGTGTTTCAACAGTCACAGTCCCCACAAAAAACCTGGTTTTTGTCTGTCCCGCCGTTAATAGTAGACGCTGTTAGCTAAACCAAGCTTGTACGAAAAACGTTGCGGTAAACATGTGAAACCCTCTAACACAAATAGTTAGAGGGTTTCATGTGTCTAAACCAACAGCTTGTTAGGCTACTTGGTTGGCTGCCACCAGTACTCTATGTATCGGGGCACCAACCGTTTCAGCTAGTTTCGCTAGTTGGACACCTGGGCCGAGGCGGGACCCGTTTTCAATGTTAGCAACACTGTTGGGCGCTAACCCTACAGTTTCACCGACTTGTTTTTGGGTTAATCCTGCTACGACACGGTAGGAGCGGAGCAGCTCTCCAACATTTACGTCACGGTTAGTGGTGTGACGTTCTCCTTTTCGTACGCTAAGTTCCGAAGCGAGTTTCACAGCAAGTTTTGGTTCTGCGCCACATTCGCGTAGCCCTGCTACAAGGTCAGTTCCGAAAGTCCAATAAAACTTTTGGGTTTCGACCATAGTTGGTTGGATGGTACCTGCTAAAAGTTTTGGGAACCTGTTAGGACTTACGCGGGCTTTGCTAGCAGCTTGGCGTTGTTCAGCTACGTTCCAGCTGTCATATCCGGCTTGTTCTATGCTTTCACGTAGGATCCCTTTATACCCTGACCAAACAGCTATCGTGTTTTTGTATATCCGGTCTTGTCTGGTGTAGCCACACACCCGTAACGCTTCATCAATGTTCAGGTTGAGTTTGTGTGCCAACATACCAATCCCGCGTGGGCTGTGCGGTAAACGCCGCCCGTTGATGTAACGAGAAAACGTTTCAGGGTTGATACCAAGTCGGGTAGCGGCTTCGTTTATCGACCCGTATTCTTGGCGGTGTTCTTCTAACATCATGGTTAATGATTTATCAGGGGTGTCGCCTGTGTAGAACCGTACTTTACGGTTTTTAGGTTTCCCTGCTGAAGAAAGTAACGGGTTTGGGTCCCAGCCCAAGTTTTGGGTTAACCGTATCAAATTTGGGATACGGCCAATGTATCGTCCGTTTAACCAGTCGGTCACGGTTCGGGGTGACACCCCTGCGGCGTCCGCAACGTTTTGTTGCCCGTAGCGAGCAACTAAATCTTGGATTTGGTGTTGGAACCCTACAATGTAGGCTTCGCGTGGTTGGTTCATTTGTGTCCTTTCTGTAAAAACAAACCTTTCAAAGGTTGTTTCTCACTGTGAAAGGCGAAACAGAAACACAAAGGTGTAACCACACATTGTTATCCCACATCCCCATGTTCTGGTTAGACACATACACATAAATATGGGTTGGTAACTAGCTGGGTGTTACAACTAGCGAAGCTGGTTGTGTTTAAACCTTGGGGTAACGTTTTGGATCCCAGGGTGTGGTGTTTAAAACAACCTGACCACTCTCCTTAGTATGAAACCATATAGAAAACATCATATGTCACTGTGGCTAGTGCCGTTGTTGTTGTTACCGTTATTTTGGGTTGGGGCCACCCCGGCGTGGTCTGAACCTGGCCCCACACCTACCGAGGCGTTGGAACGAACGTGGGTTAAAACCGGTTCGGATAGTGTGGTTTTAGCTTCTGTTGACGATCTTGTCGTTCCACAAGGTTTGGACGCGTTTGGTGTTTGGGGCAACTTTAGGGCTGCTAACCCAGATTTGGGTTTCATAGCTGGTTACGACGTTGAAAAACTTCGTGGCTCCTACACGATCTATCTGATCAGTAACGCTGCGGTGGGGGTGTATGAGCCTATGGTCCGAAACGCGGCTACCCAACTTGGGAACATTATGGGCATACCAGTTACAGTGTCATCTTCTAGACCTCCTGTAGCAGTTGAAACACCAGGTTCTGTAAATGTGCTGGTCACCACCGATGGTTCTCCTTGTGGTGATTGGGATGGTGCGTTGATGGGGTGTGGTGGGCGTTACACCAGTCGGGTAGGTACCGGGCCACGAACATTAGATGTGGGTTATGTGTGGCTACCTCCACCTTCCCTGCTGCCTACTAGTTTTCGTTTAGAGACCGTGGCGCACGAGTTGGGTCACGCTTTTGGGTTAGAGCATTACAACGAACGTTACGAAAACGAATACCAAGTTATGAGGTTCGTGACAGGGGCAGGTACCGGAACATATCGCGCTGGGGACCGTAACGGGTTCCGTTTCCTAGCTGGGAAACAAACCACTCCCCCACCCACAAACATCCCGCCGGTAACCCCAGCACCTTCCAACGTCGATGTTGCTGTGCTAAAAACAGCACACCAAGACCTTCTAGGCACCCCGATCAGTCCAGCGGTGCAACAAGAGTTGTTGGACGTTATAAAAACACCAGGTAAAACCAGAAAAGACGCTGTGATAGCTTTAACCCATCACCAAGTGTGGTTAAACCACATGATCAACACCATTTATGATGAGGCTCTAGGGCGGGACGCTGACCCTAGTGGTGCTAACTATTGGGCGGGGTTGTTACGACAAGGTGTCTCCTCACCTAACATCGCAGCCAACATTTGGGGCTCAGCAGAGCGGGTTAAGGCGGCCGGGTCAGCTGAGGTTTGGGTGACTCAAATGTACCAAAACCTTTTACAACGCCAACCAGATAGCGCCGGGCTCACCTATTGGACACAACAAACATCGAATGTTGGGTTCCCTACAGTGGCCTACGCGTTCTATCAGTCTCAAGAAAAAAGGGTCGCGCGAGTCAATGAACTCTACCGAATCCTGTTAGGGCGTGACGCTGACCGTACCGGCGCTAACTATTGGGCGGAACGGATCCGTATCGAAAACGATTTAGCGCTTGTAACCCACCTCATAATGTCACCTGAATACACCCAAAAAGCGTTGAACCTTTACCCATAAACTAACCGGACACAACACCCACCATCGAAAATAAACACCCCCGGTAAAATCTGGGGGTGTTTATCTCAAACCCCCGATAATCACATTCGTAGGGATCCAAACCCGTGTGGGCCCCACACAGACCTATCATATGCGAGCTGGTTGGAACCTCCTATACAGCGGGAAGGGGCAATAACCGGTCATCTAACGATAGCTATAAAAACAAAATAGGGTGATCACAAAACAACCTCCTAGTTATTTGTGAGGGTGATAGGACAATAAACCCGCATGTCACCATCCACCCCAAAACCCGCTAACCCTTCCTTTGTTCGTAGGGGTTAACGCTTGTAGAAATAATTTTGGGGTTGGTGGTGGGTGCTCTGTTGGTGTTCGCAGCGTTTGTGTCGTTCCAAAACGTTTTCACTAAAACCCGTGAACAAGCCGAGCTCGCAGCACTGAAATCTGTGGTACGTGAAGCACAAGCTTTGCTAGCCATATCGGGGGCAGATCGTTGGGACACACAAGCAGGGCTAGACGCTGTGACCGGTGCGTTAGAAGACTGGCTACCGACCCAAGCCCTGAGCGTTGGGGTTGTCGCCGATGACAGTGACCTAGTAGTTACAGAATCCGATACTTGGCCTGACATAACCGAGCTCACCTTCACACGCTCTAACAATACCTTATTGATGGTTGTGGCGTTAGATGCTGGGGCATGCGTGGTAACAGCCCCGCCTCACAGTGGAACCGTACAGGGTGGTTGTGTCACCAACCTAGATGCCATTGGTGAAAGCTCTCCTTCTGAGGCTGTAACCAACCAACAAATACCAGGTATCAACAACACCACCGCACAACCAGGACAACCCGCCCCCACAACGACAACAGCTGAACCAGAACCTGAACTGGTGGTTTGGGCCCAAACCACCGCAGGCGCCAACCACTCGTGTGGGGTAACTACAGCTGGTGACGCCTACTGCTGGGGGTACAACGGCAGTGGTCAGCTAGGGAATGGAAACTCCACCCGACAGACCACACCGGTGAAAGTGTTAGGTAATCACAGTTACGAGTCTATCTCTGCTGGCAACAACCACACGTGTGCAGTGAGCATAGATGGTGACGCCTACTGTTGGGGTGCTGGTGCTAATGGTCGGTTAGGTAATGGGAACACTATCGACCAGAACGCACCAGTAAAAGTAGCAGGTAACCACAGTTTTGTGTCAATCGCTGCAGGCGCCAACCACTCGTGTGGGGTAACTACAGCTGGTGACGCCTACTGCTGGGGGTACAACGGTTATGG
>JBAYRL010000014.1 GCA_041676705.1 Acidimicrobiia bacterium | reverse complement strand
TTGCGGATAATATTACTCATGTTGCTGATGCTGCTCGTTCTACCAGCGAAGGCGCCCAAGCGATTTTGTCGGCTCAGGCTGATTTAGAACGAGTCACCGCCGACCTCCAAGCCCTCGTCGGCAAAACCAGTGCTACTGGCCAACAAAGTGGGTTGGTAAACAGGGCTTCTCTGTCGATACCAGTACCAAACCGCACACCGAAGCCCGTGGCCGCGCCAAGCTTGTCTAGTGCTCCATTGACGACCGTTGGCTTCGACCCGGTTGATCACTCTGGTTAATAACAACCTAAAGTAACTATGCAATAACCAACCATCAGGCTCACCAGGGCGGAGAGGTAGAAACGCAGTGGGTTTACATCCGAACCGCCGGGCAAAGGTTCTTATTACTGATGATGCGGTGGTGGTGCGACGCTTAGTTTCTGATGTGCTGGCCAAGGTGCCAACTATTGATGTGGTTGGCACCGCCGCCAACGGCAAAATTGCACTTCAAAAAATAGAGCAGCTACAACCGGATTTGGTTATTTTAGATATTGAAATGCCGGTTATGGATGGTATTGAAACCCTGGTTGCGATTCGGGGTCAATACCCAAACCTGCCGGTTATAATGTTCAGCACCCTTACTGAACGTGGTACCGCGGTCACTTTAGAAGCGTTAATGCGAGGTGCTAATGACTATGTCACTAAACCCGCCAATGTCGGCAGTGTTACCGCGGCTATCGAACTGGTTCGAGATGAGCTAGTACCTCGAATCTTGGCCCTTACGGGGTTGCCTGATGCCAACGAACCTCCGCCGGTGTCCCCAGAGCGTGGACGTCGTTTGTCACCCCAGGTTGATCGGGCTATGCAAGCCGAGCTGCATCGAAGTCGCCGGGATGTGATATCAGATGCCACCACGGCACCACCGGCACCAAGCAGGCGACCACCTCGTGATTCTCCGAGAGCATCAGCGGCCACAAATTCACCAAACCCGGCCCGACGAGGTGGTGTAGGCCCTACTCAGGCGGCAGCCACGCCACGCGAAGTTCGTGCAGCTCGCCCCCAGGGTTTAGCCAATCGGGTAGATGTGGTCACCATTGGCATCTCAACGGGGGGACCGAATGCCCTAGCCGAGTTGCTGCCACAGTTACCGCTGAACATGCCAGTGCCAATTGTGATCGTTCAGCACATGCCGCCCATGTTCACTAAGTTGCTAGCCGAACGCCTCAACGCCAACGCTGCCATCGAGGTGGTTGAAGCCAAATCAGGTGACGTTTTGCAGCCGGGTAAATGTTGGATTGCCCCTGGCGATTTTCATCTTGAGGTGGGAAGTACGGCTTCGGGTAGCAAGGTTCTAACTTTGAACAGTGGCCCCAAAGAGAACTCTTGTCGACCGGCTGCTGATGTGTTGTTCAGATCGGTCGCCAAGATTTATGGTGTGAATGCGCTGGCGGTAGTAATGACTGGTATGGGCCGTGATGGCATGCGCGGCTCCCAAGCAATTCTAGATGCCGGTGGCCAAGTGATCGCCCAAGATCAAGCCTCCAGCGTGGTGTGGGGTATGCCGGGGGCGGTAGTTGAAGGTGGCATTACAACTGAGGTTTACAGTCTCACTAATCTGCCTAATGAGATTATGCAGAGAGTTTCTTTCGGCCGCGTGATGCGGGAAGCAGCGCCTGGTGATGGGAGGCCAGGGCGTTGAGTGCTGTTAGCCAGGCCGATTTTCAATATGTAAGAGAACTGGTTTATACCTCGGCAGCTTTGGTGGTGGAGTCGGGCAAAGGTTATTTGGTGGAAAGCCGCCTGCGACCAGTGGCTCAAGCCGCTGGTTTCAAAGATGTTGGCGCCATGGTGGCCAAACTTCGGTATGAGCCTTATAGCCGTTTGCATCACGAGGTGGTGCAAGCCATGACCACCAATGAAACATCGTGGTTTCGCGATCTTCACCCGTATGAGGCTTTGAAATCTACGGTTATTCCCGACCTGGTTCGTCGACGCTCGGTGGAGCAATCTATCACCTTGTGGTCAGCGGCATGTTCGAGCGGGCAAGAGCCCTACAGCGTGGCCATGGTTTTACGCGATAGTTTCCCTGAACTAACTAATTGGCGTGTAAGTATTTTGGCTAGTGATTTAGCAGAATCGGTGGTTAATAAAGCGCGAGAAGGGCGTTATTCGCAATTAGAAGTAAGCCGTGGCTTACCACCTAATTTGATGGCTCGCTACTTCACCAATGATGGTACGCAGTGGGTAATTAAAGATGAACTGCGGAAAATGGTCCGCTTTGGGGTAATTAATCTGATTGGGCCTTGGACCGAAGTCCCTAATGTTGACATTGTTATGTTACGAAATGTCATGATTTACTTCGATATTCCAACAAAACAGAAGATTTTGTCTCGGGTTAAGAAAATTATGCGGCCCGATGGTTATTTATTCCTCGGGAATGCCGAAACTACATTGAACATTGATGATTCTTTTGTTCGGGTTAATCCAACGCGAGCAGGAATCTATCAGCTTCGATCTCATGTAGAAGGGCAGGCTAAATGAGTGTTAGCGCCGATGACATAACCCAAATAGCAGTTGAAATTTGGGAGTCGATGCTAGGTCTTGACGCTGTAGTGGTGGAAAATCCTCTGGCCTATGAGGGGCGTGAAGTTCGCTCGGCGGTGCAGATAAACGGTAGCTGGCAAGGTGCTTTCATGATTGAAACCCCAATGGCGGGAGCGGTTAGCTTTACCGCTGCCATGTTGGGTTACGAAGATGGGGAAGAACCTCCTGAGAGCGAAGTTCACGATGTGATTGGTGAGCTGGCCAACATGGGCGGTGGCAACGTGAAGGCTTTGATCGGCGGTGAAACTCGGCTGTCGCTGCCGACAGTGGCGGTAGGGGAGCGACTAGATATGAATGTGATGGGCGCTACCGAGCTGGTGAGGGTCAACTTTTTAGCCGACGACCAGCCTTTTAGCTGTGTGGTGGTATCGATTAACGGTGGCAGCTGAATTTTCTTAATGCCCTTGGCTCTTGAAAAACCGAACGTATGTTCGTATTGTTCTGGGGGTGTCAGTTGTTCCCTATGCCGAGCTGCATTGCCACTCTAATCTAAGTTTCCTAGACGGCGCTTCAAGCCCTGAAGAGTTGGTAGAAGAAGCAACCAGGTTAAACCTGGAGGTTTTGGCGATCACCGACCACAACGGTCTCTACGGGGTAGTACGTTTCGCACAAGCCGCCCAAGAAGTGGGTTTACCAACCATTTTTGGCGCTGAGCTGTCGTTGGATGCCACCACAAGTCGTACCAACGGGCTAGACCCTAGTGGTGATCATTTAGTGGTGTTGGCTCGTAATCCACTTGGCTATAAGCACTTAGCTAAAGTGCTCACCGAAGCCCAGTTAGCAGGGAAAAAACAAGCGCCGAAGCTTAATTTGGCAACGTTGGGACAAGCTACACCCAGTAGTGGTAACTGGGCGGTGTTAACTGGTTGTCGTAAGAGCCCACTTAATAAAGCCCTCATCGCAGATGGTCCCCGGGCGGCTAAGCGGACCCTAGATGAACTGGTGGAGTTGTTTGGGCGTGAGAACATTTACGTGGAGCTCTGGAACCACGGTGACCCGCTGGATGAAACCCGTAATGAAGCCTTAGCCAGGCTGGCTGTTAATGCTGGGGTGGGGTTAGTAGCTACCAACAACGTTCACTATGCCACCCCTAAGCAGCATCGGCTTGCCAAAGTTATGGCCAGTATTAGAGCTGGTAAGCCCATTCATGAGATGGATGGTTGGTTGCCGGGAGGCTCGGGTGCGCACCTTCGCTCTGGGGCGGAACAAAGCCGTTGGTTTAGCCGTTTTCCTGGGGTAATAGAACAAGCTAGTGAGCTGGGCCAAGCTTGCGCTTTTGATCTCAAGCTGCTTGCCCCTAAGTTGCCACCGTTTCCTTGCCCCCGCGGATTTAACGAAGACTCGTATCTGCGGAGCTTGGTATCAGCAGGCGCAGAACGGCTTTACAGCAAGAAAAGCCCTGAAATAGTAGCCAAAGCACAAGCACAAATTGAGCATGAACTAACGGTTATTGAGACCTTAGGTTTTGCCGGTTACTTTCTAATAGTTTGGGACATTGTTCAAGAATGCGAACGCTTAGAGATTTTTTGTCAAGGTCGGGGTTCAGCGGCCAACTCGGTTGTTTGCTACGCCCTGGGCATTACTAAAGCCGACCCCATATCACTGGGTTTACTGTTTGAACGGTTCTTGTCGGTCGAACGCGATGGTCCCCCCGATATCGACATTGACATTGAGAGCCATCGACGAGAAGAAGTTATTCAATACGTGTATACACGCTATGGCCGTGACAAAGCCGCCTTAGTGGCCAACGTGATTAGCTATCGGGGTAAATCTGCGGTTAGGGAAGTCGCTAAAGCGCTGGGCTATTCAAAACTTGAACAAGATACCTGGGCTAAACAAATTGATCGGTGGACCCCAGATGATAAATATGGGGCCCCACCTTTGGTGAAAGAGCTGGTCAGCGAGTTGGTCGACTCGCCTCGTCATCTGGGTATTCATCCTGGTGGAATGGTTATTTGCGATCGCCCGGTGAGCGAAGTGTGTCCGGTGGAGTGGGGTGCCATGGCCGGTCGCACAGTTCTGCAATGGGATAAAGATGATTGTGCGGCAGCGGGTTTAGTGAAATTTGACTTGTTGGGTCTAGGCATGCTGACCGCTCTCCATCTGGCGGTAGATCTAATAAAGCAGCATTACGACATTGAGGTTGACCTGGCTCTTTTACCCCAAGATGACCGGGTGTACGACATGTTGTGTGAGGCTGACTCGGTGGGGGTGTTCCAGGTCGAAAGCCGGGCTCAAATGGCCACTTTGCCCAGGGTGCAACCCAGAGAGTTTTACGATCTGGTAGTCCAGGTGGCCCTTATTAGGCCTGGGCCTATTCAAGGTGGTTCGGTGCATCCCTACATTCGTCGTCGTAACGGACACGAAAAGGTTAGCTATTTACACCCGCTGCTTGAGCGGTCGCTGGCTAAAACCTTGGGGGTGCCGCTGTTTCAAGAACAGCTGATGCAGATGGCTATTGATGTGGCCGGTTTTAGCCCTGCCCAGGCCGATCAGCTTCGCCAGGCAATGGGTTCTAAGCGGAGTAAAAAACGTATGGAACAGCTGCGTGAACAGCTATTTCAAGGCATGGCTGCGAGGGGCATCACTGGTGAAGTAGCCGAAGCTATATACGGGAAACTAGCTGCTTTTGCCGATTTTGGTTTTCCTGAAAGCCACTCTGTTTCCTTTGCTTATTTGGTTTATGCCAGTGCTTGGCTAAAACGTTTTTACCCCGCTGTGTTTTACACGGCGTTAATCAACGCCCAACCCATGGGGTTCTATTCACCACATTCTTTAGTTCAAGATGCCAGACGTCATGGGGTTAATACCTACGGTGCCGACCTAAATCGGTCTCAAACCCAGGCCACCTTAGAAGGTCCTTTTAGCAATGCCGCTTTTCGGGCCACCACCATCGAATGGGGTTTAGGAGGGCCAAGTATTCGCTTAGGGCTGTCGTCTGTTAAGAATCTTGGTGACACCATAGCCAACCAAATTGTGGCCGAACGTGAAGAAAACGGTCTATACACCAGCATCGAAGATTTTATTAAGCGCACCGAAACGCCGAAAGATCTTTTAGAGTCACTAGCCATTAGCGGAGCATTTGGAGATTTGGCCGCTGATCGCCGTTCGGCCTTGTGGGTTAGTGGGGCCTTGGCGGGTCTCAACCAAAGCACTCTGCCTGGAATTGTTAACGTGCAAGAAGCCCCAGCGCTACCCAAAATGGATGCCCAAGAAACAGCTTTGGCCGATTTATGGGCTAGTGGCATATCTCCCGAAGGGCACCCCACCAGATTCCTGCGGGAAGCCTTGGGTGAAAAAGGTGTTGTTGAAGCTAAAGGCTTAAAGCTGATACCGAATGGGGCCAAGGTGCTGGTAGCGGGGGTGGTAACCCATCGGCAACGTCCGGCAACTGCGGCTGGGGTGACCTTTGTTAGCTTGGAAGACGAGACCGGGTTTGTGAACGTGATTGTGTCTCAGGGAGCTTGGCAGCGATACAGCCATGCTGCTCGTTTCGCTAACGCTTTGCTTATTAAAGGTCAGCTAGAACGAGGCGAAGGCGGGGTAGTGAACATAAAAGCCGAGCGTTTAGAGGCCTTGGATCTAAGAACAAAGGTTTCTATGTCTCGAGATTTCCGCTAGTCATTAGCAGAGATGCGTTCGATGTCGGCCCCCAACATGCGCAACTTCTCATCAATTCGCTCGTAGCCTCGGTCTATTTGATGAATGTTGCCAATGGTCGATGGGCCTTCGGCACACATAGCGGCCATTAACAAGGCCATGCCAGCCCGGATATCAGGTGATTGGACAGTAGAACCGCGAAGCAGCGAAGGGCCGGTAACCACCGCTCGGTGGGGGTCGGCCACAATTATGCGGGCCCCCATTTCAATCAGCCGGTCGGTGAAATAAAGCCGACTTTCAAACATCCACTGGTGCAATAGCACGGTACCGCTGGCTTGGGTGGCCACTACCAAGGCAATAGACATTAAGTCAGCTGGAAATCCTGGCCACGGTGCTTCATGGATACGGGGAATTTTACCGCCGTGGTCTTCCCGGATAATTAGTTCTTGGCCTGAGGGGACTTGAATGTAGTCGCCATTAACGGTGATTTTTACACCCAAAATATCGAATTTAGCCACAATCATACGGAGCGTTTCATGGTCCACCGGGCCAATACGCAGATTGCCTTCCGTGATGGCCCCCAGACCAATAAACGAGCCGATCTCCATAAAGTCAGCTGAGATCGTGACGTTGGCCCCCGACAGGTTGTCTTGGCCTTCGATTACCAACAGGTTGGAACCAATGCCCTCAATCTTGGCACCCATTTGCACCAACATGGCGCAGAGATCTTGCACGTGGGGCTCGGAAGCAGCATTGCGAATAATGGTGGTGCCTTTGGCCAACACGGCCGCCATGACCGCATTTTCTGTAGCCATCACCGAAGCTTCATCCAACAAAATATCGGCACCCACCAGGCCAGCAGGTGCCCGCAGCTCGTGAATGTGATTGACCACTTCTAGGGTTGCCCCCAAAGCTTCAAGAGCCAGCCAGTGGGTATCGTTACGTCGTCGACCAATAGTGTCGCCCCCAGGTGGCGGCAGCGTGATTTCCCCAAAGCGACCTAACATCGGCCCGGCTAGCAACAACGAAGCACGAATTTTGGCTGATAGCTCGGTGTCGAGGGGAACTGGCCGTACCCGGCTTGGGTCTACCCGCACCGTACCGTTGCTGCCACGTTCAACTTCGGCACCTAGGGCTTCAAGCAAACTCAACATGGTCCGAACGTCACCAATGTCGGGCACATTTGACAGGATGCTTGGACTATCGCCCAACAAGGTTGCCGCCAACATAGGCAAAGCGGAGTTTTTGTTTCCAGCGGGGCGAACGGTGCCGCTGAGTGGGCGTCCACCAATGATTTTGAACCGATCCATTTGGCTCTAAGCCTAGTGCGCGGCCGGTGTAACACCCGGCCATAGTGCCGGTGACATGCGACAACTTGCTAGCGTTAGATTCCATGACACGACCGGTAATTATGACTGTCCATGCTCATCCCGATGATGAGTCATCCAAAGGCGCACCAACTATCGCCAAATATCACTCCATGGGGGCGCTCACGGTTCTGGTTAGCTGCACCGGCGGTGAAGAAGGCAGCATTTTGAACCCGGCTATGGACAACGACGAAGTTCGTGCCGATATCACTGCCGTTCGAACTCGTGAGCTTGATTTGGCAGCTCAGGTGATTGGTTACGAAGTTGTTGAACGTCTTGGCTATCGCGATTCTGGTATGCCCGAGACAGAATCTAATGCTCATCCCGAAAGTTTCTGGCAAGCCGACTTGGAAGAAGCCATTGGGCGTTTGGTGGCCTTGATCCGACAATACAAGCCCCACGTCTTGGTGACCTATGCCGACGACCAGAGAGGCTATGAGCACCCTGATCATCTTCGGGTGCATGACATCAGCGTGCCCGCTTTTGAACGGGCTGGTGATGCCAATGCTTACCCAGATTTGGGTGAACCTTGGACGCCGCTGAAGCTGTATTACTCCATGTGGTCTCGTAAGCGCATGATCGAAACACACGAAAAATTTCTTGAACTGGGCTTAGAATCGCCGTACACCGAACGCTTCTTAAACCCCACCCGGGTTGATCAAGATCACCGCATTACTACCCAGGTGCCCATCGACGGTTTTCAGTACGCCCGCACTGAAGGATTATTGGCTCACGCTACCCAGGTTGATCCAACCTCTCCATTTTGGTTCGGCCTGCCTGAAGATGTTGCCAATTCGATTCATCCGTTTGACGACTACATTTTGGCCCAGTCCCGGGTGGAGTCCGAGATACCAGAAACGGACTTATTCGCAGGTATCGACGGTTTGGAGTGGAGCTAATCTGTGCCGCTACTAATTGACGAAAACTGGCTAAACGCTATTAATTCGGCCTTAGTTGAAGCCCATTCGACCACCGGCAAACCAAACAACCCGGCAGAGCCAACCGATCAGGTCGAATTGGTTGTTTCTGGAACCAAAGGTGGCAAGGTTGCCACACGATGGAGCCTAGAAAACGCTTGGTTGCATTCGGTGCGCGTTGCATTGCCCGACGAAGAACCGGCAACTTTAACGATGCCCATTAAAGCGGCCGAGTTACAGAGTTTGTTGGCGGGTGAGCTCGACCCGGCTGTGGCCTTTATGAGGGGTGATTTAAAACCAGAAGGTCCAACTGGTTCGCTCTTAGAGTTCTTAGCGGCTTTAAATCGGCCCGAAACCAAAGCGGCCTTGGCCTTATTCAGTGCAGGTTCTGGCGCTGGGCTAAGCGGAGATCTCGATAGCTGATCAAAGTGATTTTGCCTTCGTCAATGCAGCGCTTGAAGGTCTCATCGCCGGTGGCAAACTCCAGATCATCAACTCGTTCTTCCCAATCTGGTGTTAACGCTCGCAGCTCTGGGGTGTCGAGAGCTGGGTGCAAATAAACCTCGGTCACGCCGGGGGTAATGTCGTTTAGCACGTGGTTAATAGCGTCGCGGCTACCAACACCACGACCGGGCACAACCTTTAAGTAGTCAGGAAACAAGATGCCTTCTTCGCGAGCGATATCGCGCATGGGAAAGCCAGCGATGTGCTGGTATTCAACCCCAGGTAGGCGAATTGGCAGGTTAAATTCCACGGCTAGATCAAGGTAGACATCGAAAAACTCTGGCCGGAGGTGAAGAGCTCCTAAGTGTGAATCCAAATGACTGACATCGAAACCCCAAACGATGGCGCGTTCGATTTGGGTGCGGCACTCGCGGCGCAGTTCGTCTAGGTCAGCGTGTTCCCACAAATCGATAGGGGTATGCGGGAAACCGCCGTCGCCATCAACGAGCGACGGAGCGTGGGTGATGGGGCCCCATCGGTACGCATCGTATTCGGCGTTTAGGGTTAACTGAACGCCAATATCTTCACCGTGGTATTCCGAGGCCGCGGCGCGTGCCCAGGGGGCTGGCACCATTAGCGAGGCACTGGTTGCGAAGCCGTGGCGAAGCGAGCTGTAAACGCCAGCGTTAGCAGCATGACAAGAACCAAGGTCGTGGGCCGTGACAATAAGCAGACACGAATCTGGTGGATATCCAAGTGCTTCGGAAAGTGCAGTCACGCCATTGACGTTATCGTCTAAGAGGCCGCGGAGCGATTAGGGCTGGCGCCAGCTGGTGAGAGGATTGAGTGCTACCCCTGGGCCGTCGCAGAAACCCCAGAGCCCTAGGTTCTGCGCCTTGGCGCTTTGTTCGGCGGCGGCTAGCTCGCTTCGGTAGGCGCGATTGGGGTCGATAGGCAGTGTTACGGCATAGCCTTCGGCCACCATCAACAGGTTCAGGTGAACGTCGTCGGGGTCGCCTGGTAGGTAAACGTACGCCAATATTCGGTTGTAATGGTCTCGTGCTTCGAGGTCACGTTCTAGCCGTACCGTCTGACCTTTAGGTAGCAGGCTGCTTAAGCGGTCGCTGGCTTCTTGGCCGTAACATTCGACCGGTTTGGTGGGGTGGTGGGTTTCTGGGGTGTCGATGCCTAAGAAACGGATGTTTTCTTCGGTGCCGTTGATCAAAACCTTGATGGTGTCGCCGTCGATAACTTCGATCACCTTGGCGTGACCGTCGGGAAGCGGTGTGCTTGGGTTGGGCCAGACAACATAAATTAAAGCCCCGAGCGCCAAAAGACCGGCTAATGAAATGAGGCTTAAGAGTTCAACTGGTTTAGCGCGCATCGGCCGTCTATTCGTAGGGTTTAGAAGGCGGCCGATACGCCGCAATAATGGTTTGCCTTATGGAAACAAGGCGGTCAAGAAGATGTGAGCTTCGGGCTCGCTCAAATGCGCTGGATAATGGTACCGGTACCTAGACCGCCACCGCAGCACATGGTTACTAGCCCAAACTCGCCGTCGGTGCGCTCGAGTTCGTGAAGGGCCTTGGTCATTAGAATGGCACCGGTGCCGCCCAGGGGGTGGCCGTGGGCGATAGCGCCACCATTGGGGTTAACTTTGTCCATATCAACTTTGTGCTCCCGCGCCCATGCCAAGACTACCGAAGCGAACGCTTCGTTAATTTCGGTGACATCAATGTTGGCCATGGTTAGGCCGGTGCGCTTCAGCAGGTGGTAGGTGGCATCAATTGGCCCGGTGAGCATAAGCACCGGGTCAACACCAACGTTGCAGGTATCTACTACGCGTGCTCGGGGGCGTAGACCCAAAGCTTCAGCCTTTTCGCGGGTCATCAATAGCACTGCACCAGCGCCGTCAGAGATTTGGGAGGAAGAACCTGCGGTGTGAACACCATTCTCGCGTGCCACTGGCTTTAGAGCGGCCAGTTTGTCGAGTGAGGTTTCACGCAAGCCTTCGTCGCGGCTAATGGTTTGCTTGGTTTCAGACGGTTTGCCGTCTTCGCCAAGCGTGGGTGCTTCAACTGGCACAATTTGGGTTTCGTAACGACCTTCGGCCCATGCTTGGGCGGCGCGTTGTTGCGACAAAAGACCGAATTCGTCGGCGTCTTGGCGGGTTACGCCCCATTTGTCGGCGATGCGTTCGGCACCCTCGAACTGCGAGGTCATTTCGTATTGGCCGAAGTAACTATCGGGGGTGGGACGACCATATTCTTGTACTCGCATGGCCGAACCGATTGGAATTCGGCTCATCGACTCGACACCACAAGCAATGGCAACGTCGACCGCGCCGCCCGCAATTAGCGTGGTAGCTAGGTTCGTGGCCTGCTGGGACGAGCCGCATTGGGCATCAACCGTGGTGGCAGCAACCGACAGAGGCAAGCCAGCAGAAAGCCAGGCCGTACGAGCAATGTTGAAAGTTTGCTCGCCGATTTGGCTAACGCAGCCGCCTACAACTTGACCCACCTCAGCGGGGTCGATTCCGCTTCGACGAATAAGCTCGGATTGAACCTCGCCGAGGAGGTCAGCCGGATGCATAGTGGATAGTCCGCCGTTGCGACGCCCGATGGGTGTGCGCACGGCGTCAACAATTACTACTTCGTTCATATGTAGATGCTAGGCCGCATGTGGGGTATCGGTGCCAAATGAACGACTTAACGCCTGTGCTAAAGCTTGGCGAGCTAGCTGTACACCAGCCAGCCCACGCTGACGGGTGTCTTCGTCAAGATGCCAGCTTGAAGAGCCCTCTTTCTCATGCTGACCTGGCTGTTGTTTGTCGATGATGAATAGCTGTCTTGTTTCCATGCTTCCATCATCCACGCGAGCTGTGACATTTTATTGTGGGTCGTTGTCAGAGGGCTCGGTAGAAACCGTCGTAGTCGTGGTGCCGTCGACAATTGTGCTGCTAGTAGAGCTGGTTGTGCTAGTGCTATCTGGCGCCTCGGTTGAGCCAGGCACGGTGGTGGTGTCGAGCGGTTCACCGGTTTCATCATCTTCCGAACCTGGTGTTTCGTCGTCACCTTCGGGGTTTTCCTCAGGCGGCAGGGTTTCTTCCAATGTGGTGGTGGTTGAACTAACCGGAACGCGGACGGCCGGCACCAGTTCGGTGCGAGGTGGTGGATCGGGACGAATGAAAATGTAGAGCACAAAGATGGCTACAAATGCGACCGCCATAATCACCGTGGAAGCTCTTGGACGACCCTTTAGAGGGGTGGATTGCAGTTCCATTTACTGAAAACTTCCCGGCACAATGGCAGAAGCCAAAGAAATGTCAGCTGCTTGGAACTTCTGAGTAATTCGTTCGCGCATTTGCCCGGCTACCGACCACTGCTCTCCAGGTGCGGTACGAGTTTCGTAACGTACCAACAGATAGCCCACATTTAGCGAGTTTATTCGGGTGAAGGTGGGCCGTTCGAGAAGCAAGGGCCGCCACAGCTCATCCTCCCACAGGTCATTGCTGATTTCGGTCAGAACTTCGCGCACCTTGTCCAGGTCCACGTGATTGGGGAGTGGAATGTCGATTACGGCTCGTGACCAATCTTTAGAAAGATTAGCGACCTGACGAATATCGCCGTTTGGGACGGTAATTAGTTCACCGCCGTAGGCGCGGAGTTTAGTGGTGCGAAGCGAGATTTCTTCGACGGTGCCAATTACGCCATCGGCGCTTCCCGATGGATCAAATCGAACGACATCGCCGTAGCCATATTGGCGTTCCGCCACGATCAGACCACCAGAAATTAAGTCTTTAATCAGTTGTTGAGCGCCGAAACCTACGGCCGCACCAATAATCGAAGCCGGTGCCACAATTGACGATCGGGGCACATTGAAACGTTCCATAATAAACAGCGACGCCAGGAAATAGATGGCACCGATGATCGACCAGGAACCTATTTGGATTAAGGCCCAATGATATTTGTGGTCTTGTTCCGTTGTGCTTGACGGGATTTTAGGGCTTTGAATGGCTGTAATTAGTCGATGTTCAATTCGTGTTGCCTGCCAGCGTACAAACCGGTGCAGCAGCGCCGCGCCTAAGCCAATCAGCAGAATTTCTAGTCCTGCGCCTCGTAGCCAGTAGGTAAAGTCGCTTAGAAGCATTGCTTCAGCGCGTCGAGAATCCGTCGGGTGCGCGGGGTTTGCCAGCGATCACCGGGGCGGTTGATGACATAACCAAACGCCACCTTGGCATTGGTGTCTACAAAGCCCAAAGAGCCACCGTTACCAAAGTGCCCAAATGACGCTTCACTAATGCCCATTGGGCGTTCGGCCGTGGGAAGCATCATCCCTAAACCAAAACGGCTATTGCGATCAAGGATCAGATCGTGGCCTTCAGCGTGGGTGGTTCCGGCTTCAGTAACCAGACTTTCGGTGAGGCGCAGCGGCCCGGTTGCCGGTTGTAGTAGGGCATTAAACATTTTGGCAACGCTTTCGGCGTTGGTATGCAAGTTGGTGGAAGGAACTTCGGCCTCGCGCCACTGTGGTGTGTTGACCGTGCCAATACCCGAAAGGCCTGGTGGGTTGAAGTAAGCCGCGTACCGCATGGGCTCCCATTCCCCGTCGCCTTGATGCGGTCGGTGCTCTTTGGGGGCGTTGTCCACGAAATCAACTTCAGCCACTCGATCGTGTAGCGAGCGGGGCAGGCCAATCCACAAGTCGGCCTCGAGGGGGTTCGAAAGTAACTCCCGAACCTGTTGGCCCAAACTGGTTTGAGTGACTCGCCGAACTGGTTCGCCAGCTAGGTGGCCCAGGGTGTTCACGTGGTAGCCATGCGCCGTTCCCGGAGTCCACCAGGGTTCGCTTTCGGCAAGAGCAGCCGCCATGGTAGCGAAATCGAATAGTTCTTCGGGTGCCATGGTTCTACGGATGCCCGGCAAGCCCGCTTGGTGTGAAAGGGCTTGGCGCAAGGTGATGGATTCCTTCCCGCCGCCCACAAATTGGGGCCACACTTTTGAGAGGCGCCAATCTAAATCGAGGAGGCCACGATTGACCAGGGACAAGATGGTCACCGCGGTTACGGCTTTACCTAATGAATATGCATTGACCAGTGTGTCTCTCGTCCAAGGCCGGGTTTTGGCACGGTCTTTCCAACCACCCCACATATTAAGTACAACTTGGCCATCAGCAATCACGCACAAGGCGGCACCCAAGTCACCCGGGTCAGCTCCGAATTCGTTCTCGAACGGTTCGAAGTTGCTGGTAAACACTTCTGCCACCGACAAAAAGGCCGGATCGTAGCGGCCTTGAACGGAGGCGGCGGGCTGATTTTCAGGCTCGGCATGTGAAGTATCCATCGCCACTACCCTAGACCTATTAACAACAATCGTTTCGGTCAGTTTGTATCGTTCTTGTCAGCTTGGAGATAGTGATGCTTCCGATTTCTGTACTGGATTTGGCAGTGGTCAGATCAGGTGAGTCCGTGGGCGAAAGCCTGCAAAACAGTGTCCGTTTGGCTCAATGCGTGGAAGAGCTTGGTTACAAACGGGTTTGGTACGCCGAACATCACAACATGTCAACCATTGCTTCGTCGGCTACGAGCGTGCTCATTGCTCATGTGGCAGCTAACACTAAGTCGATTCGCGTGGGTTCTGGCGGTGTGATGTTGCCGAACCATGCGCCGCTAACTATTGCCGAGCAATTCGGCACGCTTGAGGCGCTGCATCCGGGGCGGATTGATTTGGGTTTGGGTCGAGCGCCAGGTACCGATCAGGTGACTTTACGGGCGTTGCGCCGTGATCCCATGTCTGCCGAAACGTTCCCCCAAGACGTCGTAGAATTACAGGGTTTTCTTAGCGACGAGACCCGGGTGGCGGGGGTAGAAGCGACGCCAGGCAAAGGTGCCTTTGTGCCTTTATATATTTTGGGGTCATCGCTTTTTGGTGCTCAGCTGGCCGCCATGCTTGGGTTACCTTATGCCTTCGCTTCACACTTCGCGCCAGCGGCATTAACCCAGGCGGTTGAGATTTACCGACGTGAGTTTCGACCTTCAGAACAGCTAAGCGAACCGTATGTGATAGCCGCTGTCAATGTGATAGCGGCTTCTTCGCAAGACGAGGCTGATGAGCAATATTTACGTACGAAGCGGTCACGGGTAAAACGATTTCTGGCTCGTGACCAAGAGATGAGCGATGCCGAAGCCGATGCTTTGTTGAACTCGTTACAAGGTCAACAAGTACTGGGCATGATGAAGCACTTTGCGGTTGGGACTGGTGACGTAGTGCGTAGCTATTTGGAAGATTTTGCTGCTTATGCCGATGCTGACGAGCTAATGGTGGCGTTCCAATCGGGCAGTATTGATGCGCGCGTTGTTTCCGCAGAAATTTTGGCGGAGGTGTGGGGCTTAAGCCGCCTCACTTAACTGATGGGTAGGTGCCAAAGCTCGATTTTCGTGGCGAGATAGCGAAATTAGGGCGCCTACCCCGGCCACAAAAGCTCCAGCACTTCCTACTAGTAGTGCCCATCGCGCCCCCATGTGTTCGCCAACATAACCCATAATTGGGCCGCCAACTGGCGTACTACCCAGGAACACCACGGTTAGCATTGCCAGCACCCGTCCGCGCATTGCTGGCGCGGCACGAAGTTGCACCATGGTGGTAGAACCTGACATGACGAGCATGGTGGTGATACCAGCTGGCACCGCCAGAACGGTGGCTGCTACCAAGTTTGGTGACCACGCCAAGAGTGTTTGTCCGACGCCCAAACCAATCGAAGCCATTGCCAAGAATCTGGTGTCAACATCGACACGACGGGCGATGCTTAGGGCACCAATTAGGGAACCTATGCTCATGGCAGAGAGCAAGGTGGTGTAGCTGCCAGCACCACCGGCTAAATCTCGTGTGGCGAAGAGCGGCAAGACTACCGAGTAGTTGAAAGTTAGGGTGCCAATAACGGTCACCATGAGCAGCGGCACGCGCAGCTCCGAGAGGTCCCACATGTAACGCAGGCCTTCGCGTAGCTGGCCTTTGCCCTTGACAATGCGTTCGCTTGGTCTGAATTCTGTTCGATTCATCCGGGCGAATAGCCAAAGTTGGGGAATATAAGACAACGCATTGACGGCGAAACACAAGGCAATACCAATGGTGGTGATCAAGATGCCTGCCACTGCCGGTCCACCAATTTTTGAACCGGTCATCATGGCACTGTTGAGGCCAACGGCGTTGGTGAAGAGCCGATCTTCAACTAGGTCAACCACGAAGGCGCGTCGTGCTGGGCTTTCGAGCGCGGTTACGGTACCTGAAGCCGCTGCCAACACGTATACCCAGCCCAATGTTGCCACGCCTGTGGCTACCGAAAGTGTGAAGACGGCCGCCACGATGGCACCGGCGATATTCAACCAGATTAATAGGCGTTGACGGTCGCTTCGGTCGGCTAAAACCCCAGCCCAGGGCCCAAGCAGCAGCATTGGTGCGAAGCGTGCGGCGGTCGCGATACCAACGGCTACACCGTCGTTGGTCATTTCTAAAACTAAAATGTCAATGGCGACCAGCTGCATCCAGGTGCCGTTTTGAGAAATGGCCTGACCCCAAAAGAACAGTCGGAAATTGGGGACCTTTAGCGAAGCAAACGTGCTGCTAGAGAAGTTTTGAAGACGGTTCATGGTCGTCTCGTCGTGGTGAGGGAAGTGAATGTGTGCGCTTTAAGCCCATGAATAGTTCGAGGCTCTAAAGATCAGGCTATGGAACTACTTTACTCACCGTGGCCGCATTGTTGCGACCGTGTTACGAAATTTATTGCTCAGAAGTCGTCTTCAAATGGCAGGGCATTCACCGACAGAACACCGCTGTTGTTCGTGATCGTGCTTATGAGCTCGTGGTAGTTACCGTTTCCCAACAACTCGATTTCAACGTTCACCACCGGAATGGCAGAAGTGGCTTCAATAGTGGTTCGCTCGGTTGAAAGGTCGGCTACATTCCAGCCAGCGTGGGTGCACTCCTGAATGAGTTCGTGCAAAATACCACGACCGTCTAAATAGGTGATTTTAAGCGTCACAGTGCCAGGTTCGAAGCTGGGTAAACGGCGGGCTATTGGTCGCAAGCCGTAGACGATCAGGAAAAAACCGACTGTGGTCACAATGGCCAAAATGGGCAAACCTGCACCAGCGGCCATGCCAATGGCAGTCGTCAACCAAACCGAGGCCGCCGTTGTTAAGCCCCGCACGGCGTCGCGTCGCACAAAGATGAGGCCACCGCCAATGAAACCCACCCCCGAGACGATCTGGGCCGCCACCCGGGAGGGGTCAAGGACCACGTGGTCGCCAAGGACATCGCCAAAACCATATTTTGAAACCAGCATTATCAGTGCTGAGGCAAACCCAATAATGGTGTGAGTTCGCAGACCTGCGCTTTTGCCTCTGATCTCACGTTCCAGCCCAATTAGTGCCGATAACGCTAACGCCAAGGCGAGATCGCCAACTTGGGGCCAACCCTGGCCAATGGCTTGTCCGAAGGCGAGTGTCTGCACTATTTCCCAACTTTGGTGGTCGTGTGGAAGGTCTAATATGCACCCATTTCCTAAAATGAGTAACATAAGAGCTCTCGCGGGTGTAGCTCAGTGGTAGAGCACCGTCCTTCCAAGTCGGCAACGCCAGTTCGATTCTGGTCACCCGCTCGGCATTATTGGCCGTCTTTGTCGCAAGGTCATTTCAACCAAGTGGCGAGACGGCCAAAGTATTTTTCCTCAGCTAGCTAATTAGCTGACTTTCAGCGTGCCTTCCATGCCAGCTTCACGGTGGCCAGGAATGTCGCAGTAGTAGGTGTACTCACCTGAGTCGAGGGTGATGGTTCCGTCATCTTCGTCGCCGGTCTTTTCTACGTGCAGACGAAGATCGGCTTCATGATCTTCAACCACCCATGAGTGCTCGATGGCGCCCTCGTTCTTAAGGGTCACCTCAACTTTGCCAGCATCTGCCGATACTTCGGTCTCTTCAAACTCGATGTCATGAGCAGTGAAGCTAATTGAAGAAGATACGGTGTCTTCTACTTCGGTACTGGTGTCGTTGTTGCCGCTCGAGTCGTTGTCATCTGAATCACCGCAAGCAACTAGTAGGGCGGTCATAGCCAACGTGGCCGCGCCAATTCCTACAAACCGACGAATGTTCATGAGTTTCCTCCATGGGGGTGTGGGATATACGACGATTCACGGTATCGCGAGATTTGTTCACTTCCCGCATCGATCGTATTTAGCCCCTAACGCGCCCACCTGGGGGAATAAACGAAACTCTTGAACCTGCGTTCACAAGTTCAAGAGTTTGTTATGTTCTAAGACACTCACAACGTCGGGGAGACAGGATTTGAACCTGCGACCCCCTGCTCCCAAAGCAGGTGCGCTACCAAGCTGCGCCACTCCCCGTGACAGCTCATAGAGCCTAGCGCATTAGCCAGAAATGGTGGATTCCGTGGCTAGAACTTCTTTTCGCCTGTTAGACGGGCCCGTAGTTTTGGCGATACCCGACCGGCGGTTGCGCAACTAGGTGCCTGAAATGGGTAGAATCGCCCCACTGTGAAAACATCCGTCGAAACCCTTGAGGGTAACAAAGTCCGTCTCAGTGTTGAGGTGGAAGAGTCCGAATTTGAACCAGCCGTAGACGAGGCTTTTAAACGTATTGCCCGTGAAGTCCGTTTACCAGGCTTTCGACCTGGCAAGGCCCCTCGGAAGCTATTAGAGGCCCGCATTGGTATTGGTGCCGCTCGCGAAGAGGCCCTGCGCGAAGCCGTGCCCAACTATTACACCGAAGCGGTAGCCCAAACCGAGCTTGACCCAATTGCTCCTCCCGAGATTGATATCACCGCTGGCCAAGAAGAAGGTCCGGTTAGCTTCGATGCTGTTGTTGAGGTACGGCCCGAGGTTGAGGTGATTGGGTATCAGTCACTTCGGGTCGAAATGCCTTCGCCTACGGTCAGCGAGGAAGAAATTGATGAGCAGGTAGACCGTCTGCGTAATCAGTACGGCGAGTTGGTCAGCGTCGATCGTCCTGCCAAAGACGGTGACTTCGTGAAGATCGACATGGAAGGTTCGCGCGACGGCGAACCGATTGAAGGCCTAACGGTGTCTTCTTACTCATTTGAGGTCGGCCTAGGTGCCGTTGTGCCCGAGGTTGACGAAAACCTTCGTGGTGCCAGTGCCGGTGATGAGCTTAGTTTCTCGGGCGATGACCACGAGCACGACGAATCAGAGTTCGACGATGAGGGTCACCCTCCACACGGGCCGATCGATTTTGAAATCTCGGTTCTTGAAGTTCAAGAAAAGGTTCTGCCCGAGTTGACCGACGAGTGGGTGGCCGAGGCCTCCGAGTTCGAAACAGTCGATGAGCTGCGAGAAGATGTGCGCGAGCGTTTAACCGAAGCTCGCGTTAACCAAGCTGAGGCCATGTTGCGTGAACGTACCGCCGAGGCCGTGGCCAAGCTGATCGATTTTGAAGCGCCCGAGGTCATGATCTCGAATGAGGTCCAACAGCGGATTCAAGATTTGGCTATGCGTCTTTCGGCTCAAGGCATCAGCCTAGACCAGTATTTGGCTATCACCGGACAGCCCCAAACCCAGTTCGTGGCCGAGCTGCAAGAAACTGCTTCGCAGTCAGTGATCGTTGATTTAGCGTTGCGGGCTGTGGCCAAGGCTGAAGCGCTGGAAGTTACAGAAGACGAGCTGCACGAAGAGTTCGCTGAGGCTGCCGAGCAGCTTGGTGAAACGGTTGAAGCCATGCGCACTCGTTTTGATCAAAGCGGTCAAATCATTGACATCCGTGCCGACATGTTAAAGCAGAAGGCTTTGACTTGGTTGGTGGAACGTGTCGAGATTGTCGATAGCGACGGTAACCTGATTGATCGTAATGATCTTATTGCCGATCCTGCCGACGAATCCGACGGCACTGAAACCGATGATGGTGGGGAAGACACCGACTGATGACTTACATTCCAAACCCTGAGATTTGGGAAACAACCAACCGAGGCGAACGCAGCTCAAGCCTGTTCGGCCGCTTGCTACGTGAGAACATTATTTTCCTGGGTTTCCCAATCACTGATGATGTGGCCAACGTGGTTTGTGCCCAGCTGATTCATCTGGAATCGGAGAATCCAGAAAAAGACATCAATATTTATATCAACTCACCGGGTGGCGACATCAACGCCATGTTCGCTATCTACGACACCATGAGTTATATCCGGCCCGACATCAACACCATTTGTCTGGGTCAGGCCGCTTCAGCCGCCGCTGTTTTACTAGCGGGTGGAACCCCAGGTAAGCGCTTGGCGTTGCCTCATTCACGGGTAATAATTCACCAGCCGTATTCCGGTGCACAAGGCCAGGCTTCAGATGTCGAGCTAGCCGCCAAAGAAATTATGCGGCTGAAATCAGCGCTTGAAGAGGTGTTGTCGAAGCATACCGGCAAGACCGTGGACCAGATTCGTAAAGACACCGACCGCGACTTTGTGATGACGGCGACCGAGGCTAAAGATTACGGCATCATTGATGCCATCTTGGAGCCCCGTACCCGAGTTGACCTTTCTGGGCCTATCCGTGCCAGTTAGGCCTAGAGTAGAGACAGCTTGATAAAGGGGAGGTGAGGTTATGGCAAAGTTCGGAGATGGAACCGAATTTTTGAAATGTTCTTTCTGCGGCAAATCTCAAAAGCAAGTTAAACGTTTAATTGCGGGCCCAGGTGTTTACATTTGTGATGAATGTATTGAGTTATGCAATGAAATAATTGCTGAAGAGTCTGCCGAAACATCTGATCTTTCGCTTGACCAACTTCCTATTCCGCGTGAAATTTACGAGTTCTTGAACCAGTACATTGTGGGTCAAGAACTTGCTAAGAAAATTCTTTCGGTAGCTGTCTATAACCATTACAAGCGTGTTCATCACAACGCTCAAACCACGGTCGAAGCTCAAGTAGAGCTGTCGAAGTCCAATATTTTGTTGGTTGGCCCCACGGGTTGTGGGAAGACCGAGATGGCCCGCACCTTGGCACGAATGTTGAATGTGCCCTTCGCTATTGCCGATGCCACGGCGTTAACCGAGGCTGGCTATGTAGGCGAAGACGTTGAAAACATTCTTTTAAAGCTGATCCAAGCAGCCGATTATGACATTAAACGAGCTGAAACCGGCATCATTTACATTGACGAAATCGATAAGGTCGCCCGAAAGAGCGAAAACCCCTCGATTACTCGTGATGTTTCTGGTGAAGGCGTTCAGCAGGCGCTGCTAAAGATTCTCGAGGGAACAACGGCTGCGGTACCGCCCCAGGGTGGCCGTAAGCATCCCCATCAAGAATTTATCCAGATCGACACCACCAATATCTTATTTATTTGTGGTGGGGCTTTTGCTGGAATTGAAAAGATTATTGAATCTCGCATTGGCAAATCTGGTATCGGCTTTGGCGCTGAACTGCGCTCTAGCGACGACTCCGACCTCGGTACGCTGGTGGCCGAGTTGCTCCCAGAAGATCTCATCAAGTTTGGTTTGATTCCCGAGTTTGTTGGGCGGCTGCCGGTAATTGGTCCCGTAAGCAATCTTGATGAAGAAGCTTTGGTGCAGATTCTAACCGAACCCAAGAACGCTTTGGTGAAGCAATACCAACGCTTCTTCGAGCTTGAAAACGTCGAGCTGGAGTTCGCTGAAGAAGCGCTAGATGCCATTGCTGAGCAGGCACTAAACCGTGGCACTGGTGCCCGTGGCTTGCGGGCCATTATGGAAGAAGTGCTGCTCGATGTGATGTACGACATGCCAGGTCGCAACGACATCGAACGTTGTGTTATCGACGCTGCGGTGGTTAAAGAAAAGGTGAACCCAACTTTGGTGCCCCGAAGCGCCAAGTCTCGCCAAGATCGACCTCGCCGCGCCGCCTCCTAAATCTAGCTACAGGATCTAGTGGAACTACGTGAAGCGCTGTTTTGGTTAGAACAGCACATAAATCTGGAAGCGAACGCCGGACGTCCAGCCGGTGCGTCGCTGGAACGAATGAAGCAGATTGCCTACCTTTTGGGCGATCCGCATGAGGCCTACCCCTCAATCCATATAACAGGCACCAACGGTAAGGGCTCCACAGCCCGGCTCACTACCTCGTTGCTTATAGCCAGCGGTTTGAACGTGGGGACTTATACCAGTCCTCATCTTGAGCGACTTAACGAACGTATTAGCCAGAATCTAAACCCTATTTCCGACGAAGACCTGGGTTTAGCATTAGGAGCCATCGCCGCCATCGAACCGATGCTCGACGGTCCTCCTTCGCATTTCGAGATTCTTACCGGTGCCGCTTTTAGATGGTTTGCCGATATCGCCATCGACGCTGCGGTGCTAGAAGTTGGGATGCTAGGCCGTTACGACTGCACCAACATTGTCAACGCTCCGGTTTCTGTTCTTACTAGGGTGGCGGCCGACCACACCGATGGCAGTGAAGGGTGGCGTCAGGCCATCGCGCTCGAAAAAGTTGGAATTGTTAAGGCTGGTAGCACCTTTGTGCTGGGCGAAACGCACCCCGATCTGGCCGAAATCTTTGCCTCAGTGCCTGCAGCACAAACTTGGCTCACCGGACGCGATTATGCGGTGGAAGATAACCGAGTGGCGGTGGGTGGCAGGTTGCTCACTATCCGTACTCCCGGTGCTCGCTACGAAGACCTTTTCCTTCCTCTCCATGGCGCTCACCAGGGCGATAATGCTGCCGCGGCTCTAGTAGCAGTAGAAGCATTTTTCGGTCGACCCCTGGAAGAAGAGGTAGTGGTCGAAGCCTTCGCCAATGCTTCGGTGCCAGGTCGCCTGGAAGTGGTTGCCCATAGCCCGACAGTCTTGCTAGATGCCGCTCACAACCCCGACGGGGCCGAAGCATTAACACAAGCTTTGGCCGAATCGTTTACACCGATGGGTTCACGCTATTTAGTCACTGGGGTTCTGGAACAAAAAGATCCCGTTGAAATGTTTGAAGCGCTTGATGCTACAAGTTTCGACCTTGTGATCGTGTGCACCCCCGACACCCCGCGTGCCCGTCCGGCAGCCGAGGTGGCCCAAGTGGCGGCGTCGATGGGTATTACCGTTGAAGCTGTGGCCGACCCAGTTGAGGCTGTGGCACGCGCCGTAACGCTCGCCGACGAGCAAGATTTGGTAGTGGTGGCGGGCTCAATTTTCCTCATTGGTGCTGTGCGCGGAGCATACACCCGCCGTGCCGAAGTGCTGTTAGCCGCGCAGCTGGCCGCCGACGAGGCAGAAGAAGAGAGCTACCACCTCTAAGTGTCGGTTCTTCTCCAGTTTCACAGCTTCTAACAATTGACATAGCGTCAAGGGTATGAATCGTACTTTGGTAATCTGTAAGCCCGACGCTGTAGAGCGAGGGCTAGTGGGCGAGATCATTTCTCGCCTGGAAAACAAAGGTCTCACCTTAGCGGCCGTTCAACTGCGTGTGATTGATGAAGCGCTGGCAGAAAAGCACTATGCCGAACATGTTGGTAAAGGCTTTTATGACGAGCTTGTTAGCTTTATCGGGCGTTCACCGTCACTAGTTATGGTGGTTGAAGGGCCAACCGACACCTGGCAAATCGTTCGCACCATGATGGGGGTCACCAATCCGGCTGAAGCTGCGCCGGGTACCATCCGAGGCGACCTAGCCACCGATATGGGTGAAAACCTGATTCATGGCTCCGACAGTGCCGATTCGGCAGCTCGTGAAATCGCTATTTTCTTTCCCGAACTAGTTTAAGGCGATGGCGGGAGGAACCTTGATCCTCCCGCGATCGCGAACCCCGTGGGGTTTGAGGTTACGCTAGATTGCTAACTCTTATTCGTTATCGCTCGTCAGCGGGGGCTACTTAATGGCCGAAAACATGCTCTCGGGAATTGTGGCTCGTGACATGGCCGTAGACCTTGGAACAGCAAACACTTTGGTCTATGTGCGTGGCCAGGGCATAGTGCTCGATGAACCATCGGTAGTCGCGGTTAATGCCCACGATGGTCGGCCCTTGGCGGTGGGTACTGAAGCCAAGAAAATGATTGGCCGCACCCCTAGCCATATTCAAGCCATTCGCCCTCTAAAAGATGGCGTGATTGCAGACTTCGACCTTTGCGAAAAAATGTTGCGTTACTTTTTAATGAAAGTAGCGATTCGCAAGTTTTCCAAGCCTCGGATGGTAGTGGCGGTGCCGTCAGGCATCACCGGGGTTGAGCAGCGCGCGGTTCAAGAAGCTGCTGAATATGCGGGTGCTCGTAAGCCGGCCTACATCATTGAAGAACCTATGGCGGCTGCTATTGGTGCTGGCCTGCCGGTTCAGGAACCCACTGGGAATATGATCGTCGATATTGGCGGTGGCACGACTGAGGTGGCAGTTATTTCTCTTGGTGGGATCGTGGCTAGCCAATCGGTTCGAGTTGGTGGCGACGAGCTTGATTTGGCAATTATTCAACACATCAAAAAACAGCATTCGGTGGCCTTGGGTGACCGTACCGCTGAACAAGCCAAAATCGCTCTTGGTTCGGCCTGGCATTTGGAAGAGGAAATTTACGCCGAAATTCGTGGACGCGACTTAATGACTGGCCTACCCAAGACGATCGTTACTTCCACCGGCGAATTGCGTGAAGCCCTGGAAGAACCGGTAGCAGCCATTGTTGATGCCGTGAAGGTGACGCTCGATAAAACACCGCCCGAACTCGCGGCCGACATTATGGAAAAGGGTATTACGTTGGCCGGTGGTGGTGCTTTGCTTATGGGCCTCGACCAACGTTTGGCCAATGAAACCGGTATGCCAATCAAAATTTCACCAAATCCACTGCTAGCGGTGGTGTTGGGCGCAGGACAGTCGCTCGAAGAATTTGACGCCCTAAAAGGTGTACTGTTTTCGTCCTCTGGCAACCTTTAACGCGGTCACGGTGGCATGAACTTTTTTCAGCGCGGCGGCCGACACCGGTTTGTGTTGGTTTTGTTGTTGCTTACTGCTGTCACGTTTATGACACTTGACGGCCGTGATTTCGGGCCGTTGGCTTCAGTTAAAACCGGGGCTACTACCGTGTTCTCGCCGTTTAAGAAAGCCGTTGGTTGGGCATTGTCCCCGGTGTCGAATGCCTGGCGGGGGGTCACCAGCTATTCGAAGCTGGAAGAAGAAAACGCCGAGCTGAAGCGTCGGATTGATGAGCTAGAAGGCCAACAAATCCGTGAAGCTTCAGCTGAGGAAATTCTGGCTAATTTTCTTCGTGACGCCGAAATTGATTTCGCCCAAGATATTCCACAGGTAACGGCTCGAGTTATCTCGGGCCCGCCGACCACTTTTGAAGCCACCGTTGTCATCGACAAGGGTTCGAAACATGGCCTAAAGCCGGGAATGGCCGTGGTTACCGGAACAGGTTTGGTGGGCCGGCTAGAGCAGGTATCGGCCAATGAATCGATCGTGCTGCTTATTAGCGATGCCCGAATGCAGGTGGCCACTCGCATTGGTTCGACCCAGGTGCTGGGGCGTGTGGAAGGCCGTGGCGCTAACCATCAGCCGGTAGTTGAGGTAGCTAGTGACGTGGTGTTGCGTCCTGGCGATCTGTTACTCACCTCGGGTCTAACCGGAAGTTTGTATCCGCCCGGATTGCCAATCGGCCATATCACCTCGGGCGCTGGTGCTTCAGCTAACACCGGGGATGAGCAAAATGCGCCACCGGCTGATGATGATTCAGCTGATGATGGTGATGAGATTTCGGTAGTGCCGCTTCAGCCAGTAGGTGTAGTCAGCGCCAAGATCGAGCTGGCAGCCAGCCTCGACCGCCTTAGCTTTTTAACGGTGCTGTTGTGGACACCTTGATGTATTTGATCGCTCCACGAGCACGCCTGGCGCTGTCAGTATTGTTGGCGGCCGTTCTGGAGCTCGGAGTGACCAATTCGGTCACAATCTGGGGTGCCACGGGTTCAATTCTGGTGCCGTACACTATCGCGGTAGCAATTGTGGGTGGGCCAGAACACGGTGCCATTGTGGGCTTTGCTTCCGGCTTGATAATCGATTTGTACACCACCACACCCTTTGGTTTAACAGCGTTGGTATACACGATTTTGGGTTACGTCATCGGCGTTGGAGCAGCCTCTCTAGTGCGCTCGGGTGGTTTCGGAACCCTTGGCATAGCCGTTGTTGGTTCTCTGTTCGCGGTTTGGGGTTTTGTGCTGGTTGGAGTTTTAGTAGGTCAAGATCACCTGCTTCACACCCCTTTGTTAGCCATTTCGGTGGCCCAAATCGTCTTTAGTGTGGTGCTTGTGCCACTTGGCCTGCCAGTGGCACGCTGGGCACTTGTAGAGTCGATAGGGTCGTTTCGCTCTCGCGGCTAAAGCCCCTACAAATTGTGCTGAACTAGAACCTGCCTATGAACAACGCACAACCGGTTCGTTTAAGTTTCATGGCCATCACCGCGGTGGCGTTGTTCGCGGCACTTCTATCACGGCTTTGGTATCTACAGGTGATGACGGCACCTGAATACCAGGAACAAGCGTTGGGTAATCGCATTAGAAGTGTGGTGGTGGAAGGCCCACGGGGTCGTATTCTTGATCGCAACGGGGTAGTGCTAGCGGGTAATCGCGAGTCGGTGGTGGTGACCGTTGATCAGGCCGGGCTGAAAACAGCTGATGATACAAACGCCGTCTTAGCGAAGCTGGCGACGGAACTGCGTGCTGGCGGCACGGAAATCACTACCGACGAAATCAAGAGCCGAATCGATAAGTGGCAAGGCGACCCGTTCCGGCCAATCGTGGTAGCCAGCGACGTGAACCCCGAGCTGTATTACACCTTGGCCGAACACAGCTTTGACATGCCAGGGGTAGGCGTTGAGAAACGACTTGTTCGCACTTATCCCGAAGGCCAACTTGCAGCCCATGTGCTTGGCTACATTGGCGAGATAAGCCAAGAAGAGCTGGATGATCGCGTCGACGCTGAGAAGTCGTATCGACTAGGCGACAAGATTGGCAAGGCTGGCATTGAGCAGCAGTATGAGGCGCAACTTCGTGGCACGCCGGGTCGGATCGTGTTCGAGGTGAACTCGATGAATCGAATTGTGGCCATTGTGGATCGGGTGGAACCTGAATCTGGCGATGATGTGTGGCTGTCCATCGATGCTGATCTACAAAAAATCACTGAGGTGGCCTTGGAAGAAGAGATGAGTCGTTCCCGTTCCTCATCTAGTCCAAACGGTTTCCCGGCAAGCACACCGGCTGGGGCGGCGGTGGTAGAAGACGCCACTAATGGCCAAGTACTTGCCATGGCTTCTTATCCAACCTTTGACCCCAACGAATTGATCGGTGGCATCAGCGCCGAACGTTATGAAGAGCTAACAGCCAAAGAGTTTTACCGTCCACTCAGCAACCGTGCCATCCGCGAGCCTTATGCCCCCGGTTCTACCTTCAAAATATTCTCGGGCTATGCCGCTGCCAGCACAGGGCTGCGCGCACCTGGGTTCACCATCAATGACACTGGTAGTTACACCCTTAAACCCTGCGACGGTGACCGCTGTACCTTCTACAATGCTGGTAAAGCTCCCCACGGGGCAGTTGATCTGCGGATGGCGTTGACGGTGTCTTCCAACGTGTACTTCTTTGGGGTGGGCGAAGGTTTCGCGCGAAAGACATCTACGTATGGTGAACGTGCCATCCAAGACGTGGCAGCTTCATTCGGGCTTGGTTCGCGCACTGGTGTGGCGTTGCCATTGGAACTTGGCGGCATTCTGATCGATCCTGAAATGAAACGACAGCGCCACGAAGATAATCCCGAAGCGTTCCCTGAAGGGCGTTGGAATATTGGTGACACCGTGAACCTGGCCATTGGGCAAGGCGATGTTGGTATCACTCCAATACAGCTAGCCAATGCCTATGCCGCCATGGGCAACGGCGGAACGTTGTTTGCCCCCAACATTGCGCTTCGTATCACCAGCTCTCAAACTGGCGAGGAGCTGCAAAGTTTCGGTACCCGTGAAATTCGCCAGCTTGATCTTGACGAAGACGTGCGACAAGCCATTACCGATGGGCTAGTGGGTGCCACTTCGCATTCATTAGGAACCTCAGCCAAAGTTTTCGCGGGTTTCCCTCACAGTGCTTTCCCAGTAGCCGGGAAAACCGGTACCGCGCAGGTTTACGGTAAGGCTTCGTCGTCGATTTACGCGGCGTGGGCCCCAGCAGCGGACCCAAAGTTTGCACTCAGTGTGTTCGTGGAAGAAGGCGGTTACGGTGCGACGGTCGCCGCTCCCATCGCACGGCGAATCTTGGAACCCTTGGCGATGCGTGAAATAAACGGTACCTCGCTCAACCCCGAGCACAAGCTTGAGGTCCCAACCGGGGGAGGCCTCGACTGATGTCGTACACCACAACCGGCGCTCATTCTCGCCCCAGTAGCGCTGCTCACCGGCGAGGATCGGGGTCGAGTGGCGGGCTCGACCGCTTACGAGGACTGCTTCCGTACGTAGATTTCATCCTGGTCGGTGTGCTGGGGGCGCTTTCTTTGCTCAGCGTCGTCATGGTGCTAGCCGCTACTCACGGACCTCGAACCACCACCAACGACTTCTTCTTCATGCAGCGCCAAATTATTTATATTTCCATGGGCGTGGCTGCCATGGTGGCGGTGGCCAGCTTTGATTACCGGCGTTTGCTTGATTGGTGGCGGCCCATCTATGCCGTTGGCCTCTTAGGTTTGGTGGCCGTACTAATTTTGGGAACTGAGGCTAAAGGCGCCCAACGTGCGTTTTCCGTGGCTGGTTTCCAAATACAGCCTGCCGAGTTCATGAAAGTCGCTTTGGTAGTCGCCATTCCGGCCTATCTTTCCCAGGTAGAGATGAGCCTCGAGACCATTGTTAAAGCCATGCTTTTGGCCGGGGTGCCGGTAGGTCTTATTTTCTTACAACCCGACCTGGGTACTTCGCTGGTGGTTGGAATTTTGCTGTTAGCGGTGTTGTTGGTGGCTGGCGCCCCAAAAAAGGTGATGTTTGGTCTTTTGGGCGCCGCTATTTTGGCAGCGGCGGTGTTACTCAGCTCGAACATCCTCGACGATTTCCAAAAAGCTCGCCTCACCAACTGGGTGAACCCTGAAAACGTTCCTGCAAATCTGCGTTACAACACTGAACAATCACAAATCGCGGTTGCCAGCGGTGGTTTAACCGGGCAGGGTTGGATGAAGGGGGGCCAGACTTCAAACGGCTTCGTTCCAGAACAACAAACCGACTTCATATTCACAGCGATTGGCGAAGAGCTTGGTTTTGTTGGTGCGGTGGGGGCGCTTTCTCTGTACGGGGTGCTTTTGTGGCGGGTTTTACGCACGGCCCAGCTAGCCACCGATCGTTTCGGTGGGTTAATTGCGGTGGCGGTGTTTGCTATTTTGCTGTTCCAAATTTTCGAGAACGTGGGAATGTCGTTGGGCATCATGCCGGTAACCGGAATTCCGTTGCCCTACATGTCCTACGGCGGTTCTTCAACTCTTGTAGCGTTCGCCTTTATGGGACTAATCCAAAATATCCATATGAGGCGCTTCACCTGACCATTGGTTTTTCTAGTTATTGATGAGTAAATCGGTCAGAGTCTCGGCCCTGTGGGGGCTTTGAGATAGAATGATTCTAATGGGATTTTTATGGACGATCATTCAGCCGCTGCTCTACAGCGTGGTGCCTGCTCGTTCAGGTTGGGGCCAACGGTCTCAAATTCCGCAACGACGCCGCCACAACAGCCATTTTGCTGGTACCTCTATGGTCATAGGTTTTGCTGGCGCGTCGCATGTTTTGACCAACGATCATCTGCCACCAAGAGATGTCTGCCTTCGGGGTAGCCAAGTGGCAGGCCGCGCGCCCGTAAGTCCTAGGCGCGCCAGGCGAAGGGACATATTCGATGTCGGACCCCGCACTTCGCGGACCACAAGACGCTTCGGGCTCGAACCAGCCGGGGCGCAACACCAGCGAAGCCAGAACAACTGGAGACGAGCGCGCCCCAAGGCGGACCTCTTCCAGCCGGACTTCCACCAACAAGCCGCAGCATGAACCGAATAGCGAAGCTTCTAGCGCTAAGGTGCGCCCACAAGTAGGCGACACCCGGCCCGCGGCTGCTGAATCAAGCCAAAGTTCCACCAAAGCTAACGATTCGGGTACCAATGCGGCGCCTAAACCGAGGCGACGTCGTCGCAGCGGACGTCCACAATCATCCACCTCACAGGCTGAAAAGTCTGACAACACCGGGTCTTCCTCAACCAGTGGTGGTAAATCTGGCTCTGCGGGTTCAGGTTCAACAAAGACCCCGCGTCGGCGCAATAGCGGCCGTCGGCCAAGTGGCGAACCGGTTTCAGCGACCCTTTCTGACGATGACCCAATTCAGCTCGATTCCGCCACACTAAAGCGGCGACGAGGCCGTAAACGCAAAGGCCGCCCGGTTGGGCGTTACCTTATGGCGGTTTCCAAAGGGCCCACCGCTACCCAGATTTCGGTGTTGGAAGGCCGCACCTTAATCGAGCATTATGTGTCTCGTCCTTCCGACAATGAAACTGAAATTCACGGCAACATTTATCTGGGCAAAGTGCAAAACGTACTGCCTGGTATGGAAGCGGCATTTGTAGATATTGGTACTCAAAAAAACGCCGTTCTTTATCGCGGTGACGTGCAATACGACCCTGATGATGTGGTGGAAGGGTCACCCGCGCCCCGCATTGAAGAAATGCTGCGGCCGCGTCAAACCATCATTTGCCAGGTAACCAAGAACCCGATTGCTCACAAAGGTGCGCGGCTAACCCAAGAGGTATCGCTTCCAGGCCGTTTTGTGGTGTTGATTCCTAATAGCCCCACTTATGGAATCTCGAAACGCCTGCCCGATCATGAGCGCAAGCGCTTACGGGGCATTCTCGATGGGGTGCGTCCCGATGGTCACGGAATCATTGTGCGTACCGCAGCGGAAAATGTGACTGCCGAAGAAATTGAGCGTGACGTCCAGCGTTTAACCTCGCAGTGGGCCAAGATTGAAGCGTTAGCGGCACGGTCGCAGGCGCCAGCAGTTCTATACCAAGAACCCGATATGGCGGTTCGGGTGATTCGAGAAGAGTTCAACAAAGATTACCGGTCAGTCATTATCGACGATCCGGCCATCTTTGATGAGGTTCGCGATTATGTGGAAGCCATCGGCCCCGCTTTGGCCGAGCGAGTCGAGTTTTACGATCCTGAGGCTGAGCGACTGCCACTGTTCGAAAAGTTCCATGTTCATGAACAGCTTCACAAAGCCCTAGACCGCAAGGTCTGGTTGGCCTCTGGCGGTTCGCTAATTATCGAACATACCGAAGCTCTAACCGTGATCGACGTGAACACGGGTAAGAACGTGGGTACCTCGAACCTGGAAGAAACGGTTTATCGCAATAACCTCGAAGCGGCTGATGAGATCGCCCGCCAGCTACGGCTGCGTGATATTGGCGGGATCATCGTGATCGACTTTGTGGATATGGAAGTGCGGTCTCACCGTGATGAGGTCACCAGGGTTTTCAAAGAGGCCTTGGGTCGCGACAAAACCCGTACCCAGGTTTATGACATTTCCGAGCTGGGCTTAGTTGAGATGACCCGTAAACGAATTGGTGAAGGTCTACTCGATTCGCTAGCTAAGAAATGTCCCGAGTGCGAAGGCCGAGGTTTGGTCGTCGATCGGACTCTGATCGACGATTGAGATTTAACAGCTAGCGTGGCTCATCCACCCCTGCGCCCCTCGGGGGGGGGGGGGGGTTTTTGGGGGCAAAATTTTTTGATGGGGGGTCCCAAGAAAAATTGCCCCGGCTAGGGGGCGGGGGGGGGAGAACA
>JBAYRL010000013.1 GCA_041676705.1 Acidimicrobiia bacterium | reverse complement strand
GTTTTAATAGCGCACTAGATGTGCTTTAGTACGAGTTGGGCGGATAGGTAAAATAGGGTCACCGGAACCCAACCAAACCCGCTGGTCGTACTCTATTTTAGAGTTAGGTTGCATAATTGCACGTTCAGCCCACCTATCGATATATTGGGCTTTACTACCGCCGTTTCGTTGCAAGTTGAACTCCATTGGAATAACCAGCATGTTTTGCCCGAACCGGGCTTTCAAAATTGTGAAAAACCCTCGGGAATCAGCCAAAGTAGGCCAACCAGCAGAATCAACTCCTGCTGGAGGGTTATTTTGGTGTTTAGGGCGATGTAAAGCAATCATCGTTGTGGCGTGCTGCAAAATTGTGGTAGCACCCCGAATATCGTCTTTCGATGCTAATGGAGCGTCCCCAGGTAAAGGTTCCCAAGACGGCTGATCTGCAGCGTCGGCCACAGCATAGTTACGCCAGTCATGCCGATCCGGTTCATATCCTACAGCGTTGCCTTTTATCAGCAGCTGTGCGGTAGCTACCACAGCGATGTTGAAGCCTTCTAAACCGTCAGGCCATGCTTCACCGGTGAACTCTTGGAAAGACATACCCCCATAGTTAGCAAGCGCTATAGGGTCACAGTTAGCAATCCCATACAGCAACAAGTTTGCTGTGATAATAGATGACTGGGTTTCGTTTTCCCCAGCTTCGCTAAGAGCCTGAAAGTAGTCTGTCACGAAACAGGGTGGCATAGTCATAGTTATCGGAAGACCGGTAGCTAGAGATAGCCGTTTAGCTCGTAGGACGGCCAGATAAAACATTTTTAACAGCTCTAGACGAGACGTTGTTTTTACGAACGCTATAGACTCTGCTAAATAGTTGTACCGTTTTCCAGGCCCTATACCCATAGAGTCAAAAATGTCTTGGGTGTCGTCCTCGTTGTGATGGTACAACAACTGGCCTTTGCTGCCTTGTGCGATCATATCTAAAGCCATAGCGACCACAATGGTGTTCATCGCTGAGGTTTTACCAGCACCAGAAGGCGCTACCAACAAACAAAGCTGTCCGCTACGCACAAACCCTTTCGGGTACTCTGGTCGGGTATGTAAAGCTTCGTCTAAAGTACGAAACCCTGAGCTGAACACAAACTGGGAAGACATATCCAGATCGTGTAATGATGCCACTGTAGGGTTTTCACCGGTAGCTGCCCCACCATCAATCGCTGAAGGTGGTGGGATATCTTGGTATAGTTCTGCTAAACGCTCAGGGTCAGTTCCCCCATCGATAGCGTCTATTAATGTTTGAGCGGCCGATTTGGACAGCGTTTTACGCGCCAAAAACATAGCTCCAGCCAAACTTGACTCTGGGTGCGGCGCAGGAGCCGTGTTTGTGATCCGCAACAAAATAGTTTCAACATCAGGTCGGATATGACCGGTGAATAAACCAAGCGAATCTAACCAAACTTCCCCATCCACCAGATCTGACAACGACGCTAAAACCACAGCGATAGTTTCTTGGCAGAGTTTAGCGTCCCCTTTATCTAAAACCTGGTACAACACGTCTGCGTTACGTAACGAAGATACAAGCCTTAACGCTGTTTCTGGGTCCGCTCCGGTGCGTGTAGCAGCCGACATAACACCCAGCCATGTAGCTAACACTTCTTTAGAAGCATCAACATGTGAGCTGTTGCGAGCAGCTCCTTTAGCGGGTTTCTTTTTCTGTTTCACCACTTTTCTATGTTCTGTGTGGCTGCCATCTGAAACAGTGGGGGACACCTCGAAAACGTTTGACGGTGGTTCGTCCTCATCGAAGTGGTTAGCAGCCATGTTGTCATACACACTAAGCCACTCATCGTCCATACAAACTCCTTTGTTAGGTAACCAAAAACAATGTTTTGGTGGCTAAAACGTTTGGTGCTGATGTAGGACTCACAAGTTGAAAACCTGGGGGCGGCTTCTAGAAGTAAACATGTTGCTATACAAAAAACAAACGAGGAGTGGCTATGCCAACCACCAGTTCTGATACAACGATCACTCCGCAGCTTGAAACGTTACTAGAACAGCTAAAAACGTGGATCGAAGACCCTAACGTGGTTGAAACGATCGTAGATCATATAGGGCCACTAGCTGATGTGTATGTCACCCCCTGGGAAGAGTTAAGCCCACTACAGAAAAAGATACGCAAAGCAGCTTCTGAAGCGGACCGGGCTGAACACCCGATACGGTCCATGGCCGACATCTACGAACTTTTGATTAACGCTACTAACACCTCAGGAGCCCGACTTCACTTAGGACCTGGTTGTACCATAATAGCGTTAGACAAAACGAGACGGCGTTACCTGATCCCCTCTGTTTCAGGGGAGGTGTTAGACCAAGTGTTAGCTGCCCCGTCAAAAAAGGCGGCTTCTATGATGCTTAAAAGCCCTGGGACAGTACGTTACCACTGGTCAACCGACCGTACAGGTTTAGTACCAGACCCACAGGATTTAACAAAAAATTTACCTTTGCCTGTAGGAGGCACCTACATTGTTGCGCACCGCAACCCGGTAGCTTTGTTAAATAAAACTAAATGGCAAGAAGCTATTGTGCAGTTAGGGAAACAACATCCGATATCAGATGTTGTGATCTGGGATCCTGACGATAACGCTACTTTGTGGTCGTTACGGGGCGGGTTCGGGTTAAGCGTTGGTAAAGATGTGGAGTTTCACCCGGACATCAAACCAGCAGCTGTAAAGATCAAAAAGTCTTTGTGGCCAGAAAACGTCTAAACAACTATTACCCCACCACCGGTTTCGTGTGGTGGGGTTTTGTGTTTAACCCCCAGACAAACAAACCTGTTGTGGGTCGGGCCAAACCTCCACCGCATAAACGTGTAGCTCAACTAGTCGCCGTGCTCTACGTTTCCGCCATTTAGCATGACTAGAAGTGATCTCTACCCGACGGAACAGTTCGTTAGGTAACGACCCTCCACCAAGTGCCAATACCCATTTTGCTGGTGAAGGCACCTCAAAGCTGGTTTTAACAAAAGATTTGTGGGGTTCTACAGTAACGTTTAACAACCCAAACCGGTAACCAAGCGTGTCCCAGCTAGGATCTGGCCCTAAAATTTCGGTGACGAGCTGCGCAACTACAGGAATATTGTTAAACCCTTGAACCTCCTCTAGAAGATCTACTTTGCCTTGGGTGTTGTCCTGTTGTTTCTTTTTCAACAAGGGACGGGACACTACAACGACTGCTTCTTTAGTGCCTGGTCGTGGCACGAAACCTGCCACATGTGTTGCGTAACAATCGAGACGGGCCACTTCGGTAGGGGAAAGCACCTGGGCAGCTTGGTCTAAGTCGATCTCGACACGGTTACCAACACGCACTCCACACGGACCTAACCGTTCCAAAGTTTCTGTGTCAAAAAGTATGGGAGGTACCCACCCTGGAATCAAAACACCCATACCACTATTGTGACACACCACTACAGCCCACCACACCTCTACCGTCTGTTATGGCACGGTTGGTATAACAACCTGTATCTTTGCAGAAGCTACTATGTGATGTTTTGCAGCTCCTCTCTAATGGTCGCCATGTTAAAGGGATCGGTAACCCTGCGCAGATTCACCCCGTTTTTGAAACTCAACAATGTAGGTAAAGTTTTAACACCAAAAATGTCAGCTAAACGAACCCCATCAGGGGTGTCAACATCGTAAAAACTAAGACGTTCAAAGACAGGTTCTTCTAATGGTTCGAACTGGTGGAGAAGATAAACAAAAGGCGCGCACCAACGAGCACCAAAAACAACTACACCATCGTGAAAACAGGTAGGTAACTCTAGATAGTTGTGCTGGCTTGGGCGTAGCTTGGAACGTTCCATTACCAGCACTGTCGGCGCAAAAAAAGATGCTCCCATCAACAAAAATGTTGAATGGGAGCATCCGTCAGGTTGTTACACCTTGGGCTAGCAAACCTAAAAAGGGTGTTACAGCACAGCCATGTCAGACAAGAGCAGCGCTGTAACGGTTTTCTAGTTCAGAAACCGGTTGCAGCTCACCGCTACTTTGTCTTTCATCTAACCAGTTACGGACCCATTTCGTAGCGATCACATCGTCTTCGTTATAGGTAAGGACACGTTCCTGGTTCTCTAAACGGACCTCAGGGTCAGGGTCTGAAACAGCAGACTGGTACCACACAACCGAGTTAGCACCTGAAGGGTCATCGTCGCGCCAGTGGAAACCTGTGAATTGTGCGATGTCTTTTAAAGACAGCCGTTCAGTTGGCCAAACAACTTCTTTAGCGACCACATCGTACAGATCGACCCATTCCGGGCCAGCTACAAAAGCGTCGACTTGTTCCAGGGTTGGCATCCCCACATAATCGGGGCTGCGGGTAACTACCTGGCGCATACAGCGATGCTCCGCAGCAGTGTAACAGTACGCACGGAACGTGTAGTTATATTTAGCGGCTAGAACACGTAAACTTTCGATGTAGTCCCAAAGATCCACAAAAGCCTGTGCTTCCCCAGAAATGTCGCCTTGTTCGAAAGTGTAAAACCCTCGATAACCGTGTTCGACAGTATCTGAGAGTTCGCCTCGTACTGTGAGATAAGTACCCCACAAATACACAATGCCGTTATCACCAGGATCGTTTTCCATATCCACATCTAGTTCGATATGGCCCCGGTGGAGAGACAACTCTTCAACGTTACGCGCTTTAAACGCTTTTTGTTCAAAAAAAACACGGGCCGTGTCAATATGTTTCAAAACACGTCCGTTGCCAGCATCCACAACACGTGCTGTGTTGGTATCTAAACGAGCAATATCTGAAGCAGTGTCAAACCCTGCCTGCTCAACCAGATCGGCCAACGTGTTGCGGTTACGACGCTCTTCAAAAAGCATCGAAGGTGTCGCTTCGGGATGCATCGTGCCAGCCTCATTTATCCATTCGGTGAGCGATACTTTTTTGCCGTACAAAGCGTCAGCTAATATCGCTGTAGGGGCGTGTAGCGCTGCAAGTTGTTCCCTACGAGAAATACCGGCATCTTCTAACGTTTCCACATTACGAATAGTAACCCCAGCCAAAAGAGACACATGATCAGCTTCAGCTAAACGTTCCGCGCAAACCGCACGCCACGGACATTCACCACATTCAGTTTGACGGACCGGGCTGGCTAGAGGTTCTACACTAGGATCGTCGCCCCGACGCAACGCATTCAAAGCAATATTGCGCCGTAACGCAAACGCTTCGTCATAAAGATCAAGCGCAGAAAACCGGGTGAGTTTAGAAGATCGTGGATCTTTCCAGATAGGTGCTAGAAGATCAACCCAAACAAACACCTCATCTTTACCAATAACAGCACCCCACAACACATCAGGGTCGTCGAGGTCACCAGTTATATCTTGGGCGTAACCCAAAGATTCTAAATGCCGGTAATAGTGAGCTAACTGCATCCCATCAACCAGCCACGGCGCCCCATCACCAAGTTCAGTAGGTGCACTCAAGGTAGGGTCAAGTTGTGTAAACGGTGCGGTCAACCATTCTTCAGGTTTACGCCCACCAGTCACAGACTTGTGATGTTTAACATCCACAGGAGCATAGGCCCAGTTACCGTGACGGTTGCGACCCAAACGGATCATAGCGTCAGGTTCAGATATACGCACCTTGTTTTCATCAACTGGGAGACGCGCGTTCCAAATAAACCGAACACCGTTATCCATCGCTGCTATCGTAGCTTTTTCCCGCGCTGTTTTAGATTCGGGGCTACGATCACCTTCTAAAAACACAGCCTGATCAGCGCTATAGGTGTTTTGGAGTAGCTCCCCAATTTTAGTTTCAAAAACGTTACCGTCTTCCATACGGGCCAAAGCAGCCACAGACGGTTCTAGTTTCAGATCGTTAGAAACTGTTGGGTCGTACTCCAAATGGATTTTGTAATCACAACGCCCTTTAGCGGCGTAACCACCTTGGGGCGGCAAAACATAGGTGTTGTCCATAAAACCTTTCCTTTGCAAAGACACAACTAACGTTGTGTAGCCAACCGTTGGCGCATACCCCACTGCGAACAACACCAACAAAGCGTTCAAAGAACACTCAACATCCCCCCCCCCAAAAACGTTTTTCAAGGACAGTTTCTTTACCTACCTTCGACATGTCACAGATTCAAAGGTGCAGATACCCCAAAATCTGGTAGCAACTACACCAAAATATCTATGGGTTGGTGGGCAGTTCTTTAACATCACTGTTACCTGGAGCATGTTGAGGCACTCTAATAAAGATGTGGTCCTTTCAAGGTAACAGCGACAGTCGAACAACAAAGAGGTATAAAGGGCTCACGATCCTTGAAGTTATACTTTCTTTACTTGTTGGTTTAGCGCTGATCGTTGTCGCATTTGTCGGGTACTCTAGGGTTGTTAACCGTGCTCAAAACGATCTAGAACTGCTGGCCCTTAAAACAGTTGCGCGGGAAGCGCAAACCCTGTTAGCGTTTTCAGGGGATGAAACTTGGGTAACTCAAACAGGGTTACAAGCGGTGCTAGAGGCAATAGAGGACTGGTCTGTTAACACCGATCTGGACAGCCCGTTTGTGGACAGCTTTGTTGTTCCAGTAGAGAACAACCAGTGGCCTACCGTCGGTGAAATAGGTTTTATCCGTTCCCCAACGACACTGGTACTAGTTAAAGCATCAGAGCATGGCTGGTGTGTTATAACAGCACCACCAAGAGGTGTTATTTACGGCGGGTGCCTAGACTCTGAAACTATAGAAAACGAAAAGTTAACTCCGATAAGCGCAGTTGAAAACGGTGCAGTTCCAGGTGTGCCACCTACTGACCTGGCTGGGCATACCCTTGAAAATATCCCAACTAACCCACAACTCAAATGGGCGTCAATAGCAGCTGGGACGCTGCACAGCTGCGGACTTGACACTAACGGAGGGGTCTGGTGTTGGGGTCGTAACCAACAAGGCCAGCTAGGTGTAAATAAGCCTGGGGTTCAAAACGAGCTTGTCCCCACACCTGTAGCCGGTAACCATGTCTTCACCTCCATAACCACCCACTCTTTTCACAGCTGTGCGATCGACACCGAAGGCAAAGCGTGGTGTTGGGGACAAGGTAGCAACTACCGTCTCGGAACCGGAAACGAAACAAACCAGCTTGTCCCAACCCCAGTAGCTGGCAACCACACATTTACAAATGTCACAAATGCACAGTTTCACAGCTGCGCAATCGACACCGAAGACAAAGCGTGGTGTTGGGGCTACAACGGAACTGGTCAGCTGGGAAATGGGAACACTGCCACCCAATCTGTCCCCACCCCAGTAGCAGGAAACAGATCTTACACAACTATCTCAGCCGGCTCTACAACTGTGTGCGCTCTCGACACTAACGGCAAGGCGTGGTGCTGGGGAGCTAACACGAGCGGTGAAGCAGGTGTAGGGGACACAAGCCCACGCTACATCCCAACAGCTGTGACCACTAACCGTACCTTTACTGCCATATCTACAGGAGAGGCACACTCTTGTGCTATAGACACCGTTGGTAAAGCGTGGTGTTGGGGTTGGAACAACACTGGCGGGGTTGGTGTGGCCGGTTCAGGATACAAACACACTCCTATAGAAGTGGTATCCAACGAAACATTCACAGCGATTACTACTAACCTCTACCACAGTTGCGGACTCACCACCGAAAACACAGTTTTGTGTTGGGGTAACAACGGTAACGGACAACTGGGAGATAACACTACAGCTAACCGACACACCCCTGCCCCAGTGTTACTAACCGCACCTGTCAACAAGATCAGTGCCGGGTTTTACCACAGCTGTGCGATCGACACCTCGGGTGGGCTTTGGTGTTGGGGCGCTGGAAGCGCAGGAGCTCTAGGCAACGGTGGAACTGTTGATATACCATACCCAACACAAATCATCAACACCAACTAAACCAGACATATGTTTAACTTAGACAGACATACCTGGGTCGGGGCAACAACCACTTGTTAACATACTGTGGCCCACTTTATTTGAGACCGGGTTGTTTCTAGAGGGATGGCTGACACAGTAGAAGATGTACCTGGCCGGATCTTGCCGGAGGTACCCAAACGACCTGCTTTTTAAAGTAAGACCTATTTAGAGAGAGACCGAAATTGTTTTAGTCTCTCTCTATTTTTTGTGTCAAAACAGGCTGAGTCGTCGCAAAACCTGAGCAAAACGATACAACCTGCGAACATCGTGTTCAGTTACCCCAACCAAAACATAAGAAGCTGGTGCCAAAAAACCTGTCACATCATAGGGCTGGTCGGTTGCTGTTCCTTGAGGTTCTATACGTAGAGTTTGGCGGTCACCACCGATTTCAATTTGAAACGTCACAATGTTGTTTTCAACTAACAACACAGTTCGCAACACTGTGTGTAAAGGGAAAACTATTGATTGTTGAACAGTGTTATCGGTTCGTTGTTCCACCAAAACCAAAGCTTTAGGTGTGATAACCCAACAGGTGAGTAGAAAATCGGTTTGGAACAAAAAATGGGTTCCAATAGGACGACCCGGTTCTAGCTCTTTATCAGGGTCGGCTGCTAACGCTGTACGCACAGCCCTAACAAAACTAGGGTTTCTCACCAAAGCCAGATCAGATTCTAACGCTACAACACCAGGTGACTCCCAAGACATCAACATACCTCCCAATCGGCTATCACCAGCTACTTAACGCTTCAGTACCTTGTGTCCCGGCGAAGCTTTACCACAACACCCAAACATTGTGCTTGTTTCAACCAAACACGCCCCCAGCGCGCTAAACACGTGTGTTTGCCTAGAATCAAAAAGCGGCAACAGTGTCGGGAGACCATTAATAACAAACAAACCCCTTTTAGGAGGACAAATGGCCTATGACAACACTGTCACAATCGTGGGAAACATTACCCGCGATCCTGAGTTGCGTTTCACCCCTGGTGGGATGGCGGTCACCACTTTTAGTGTGGCGTGGAACCGCAGGAAACAAGACGGTGATGACGATGTGTCGTTCTTCGATGTCACCTGTTTCCGACAGTTAGCGGAAAACGTTGCTGAAAGCGTTACCAAAGGTGATCGTGTGATCATTTTTGGGGCGATGACACAACGTTCCTGGGAAACAGAAGACCGTCAACGCCGGTCCAAGGTGGAAATCATTGCTGACGATGTTGCCCCATCCATGAAATGGGCAACGGTGGCAGTAACTAAAAACCCACGATCTGGCGGTGGTGCTGCCGCATCCTATGCCGGTGGCTCGTCAAACGGGGCCGGTGCGGATGCGACACCCCCAGATTACGACGAAGAACCCTTCTAAACGCCATAAAATAAACCCCTGTTTTGAATGTTTGAGACAGGGGTTTTGTGATCTATGACCACAGCAAAAAAGTTGCAGCCGGCTCGGGGTTACAAGCTGAGGTGTTGTGAAACTGCTTCTAAAATACGGAAAGTAACTTCCGAGGGGGTACCAGTGCCATCTAGAAGAACACTGTTAGCGGCCTCCTCATGTAAACGTCTAAAACCTTCCCGTACCGAACTTTGAAAACTGTCACCAAGGCGTTCTAAACGATCTAAAGGCGCACCGCGACCCGATAAACGTTCAATAGAAACGTGTGCTGGGACATCGAGCACAACTATCAGATCGGGGATCAACCCTCCAGTAGCTACCGCATCGATCTGGGTTAGAGTGTTGAGGGGGAGCCGATGACCAAACCCTTGGTACGCCAAAGTAGACCACGAAAACCGGTCACAAATAACATGGGTACCGGACGCAAGAGCTGGTTTAATTACTGTCTCCACATGTTCAGCCCGGCTAGCAGCGAACAACAACATTTCTGTTATGGGGGTTATATTATCGCCATGTAAAACCAGATCACGGACCTGTTCCCCAAAAGGTGTGCCACCCGGTTCGGCAGTATACAACCCGTTCAACAGGGCAGCTACCACTCTAGCTTGGGTACTTTTTCCGGTACCATCCGCCCCTTCGATCGTAACAAATTTGCCGGGTTTGATACTCATAATAATAGGTGTCCTTAAAAACGGTTGAAGCGCTAGTCAGAGGTAACAAAACCGGGTCGCCCCAACACACGAGGTGGTGGTTAGAGTGCTGTTGGGACCGGTAGTCCTAGATGGTTGTATGCTGTTTCGGTTGCCACACGACCTCTAGGGGTACGTTTCAAAAAACCTTGAGCTAACAAAAACGGTTCGTAAACATCTTCTACTGTGTTGGGCGCTTCACCAACCGAAGCAGCCAACGTGTTCAACCCGACAGGACCCCCATCGAAACGGACACACAAGTTAGTTAAAATATCTAAACCTGTTTGATCGAGACCCGCAGAGTCAACACCAAACACTCTTAACGCTTCGATAGTGTCGTCAGCACCAACCACATCAACGTTGTTAAGCTGGGCCCAGTCACGAACCCTTACACACAAAGTTTTAGCTACACGAGGTGTGCCACGGGAACGCGACGCAACAGCAGTCGCCCCCGCCAGCGTTAAACGAAACCCTAAAAACTTGGCGGTGTTAGCCACAATCGTCGCCAAAGTAGTGGTGTCATACAACTGAAGCCTCCCTGTGAATCCAAACCGGTCTAAGAAAGGGGCAGGTAACAAACCTGTTTGGGTGGTAGCACCCACCAAAACAAACGGGACCAAATCAAGTTGGAGCATGCGGGTACCTATACGCCCAGAACCCGCTGAGAGATTATTACTATCAGAACCTACCACCAACGAAAGCCGGTAATCTTCCATAGCCTCATACAAACTTTCTGCGACAACTCTAGGTATACGGTGAATCTCGTCGATGAACACCACGGTTGGTGTTTGTAGCCCCACCAGTATGGAAGCAATATCCCCCGGTTTTTCAAGAACAGGTGCCGCTGTGGCCACCACAGGCAACCCTAGAGTGTTAGCCACAACATACGCCAACGTTGTTTTACCTAACCCTGGCGGCCCGGAAAACAATAGATGATCAGGAAGTTCCCCCCGTTCCATCGCAGCGCCCAACACAATACGCAAACGTCCCAAAACATCACTTTGACCCACAAAGGTGTCTAACGTTTCGGGACGGTTGCTGTCAGAACGACCCACCAAAACCGATCGCTCAACCACACCAACCATCCTGAACTTGTGTCTCTAAAAACGTTGTTGTCATACCTACATAGTGTGCAAACACATAAAACCACCACTCGATCCCAGCAAAGATGTGGGAACCCACCCAAAACCAGCACGATGCAACCCATGAAACCCACAACAATCGCTCACGGGCACCTACCAGGGATAGGAGACAATGCTTTCTGGTTTGAGTGGCCAGCACCAATACAGTCAAAATCAAACTTTCGACGTTCCTCCAACCGAAACCAGTGGAACGACCTCACAAGTTTTGAATCCGCAATCCAGATCGTACTATCCACAGTGTTAAAAAACGTGCCTGCTTGGGATCTTGGACCGCCACCCCCAAACCCTATAAACCAACGGCCCTCAGTAGTGTTATTTGTTGCTGCAACAACACTGCTAGACACAGGCAATCTAACTAAATCCTTAGCCGATGCATGCCAAGGATACCTGTATCACACCGACGCGTCTATACGAGCCGAAACCGTAGTAACAAAACGATCAGCGACCAACCAACAAGCCTGGATAGCTTTCGCGCAAACCGACAACAGCTCTACAGAACACGCAGCAGAACTCGCCACACTTCTCACCAAAACATGGCAACAACACCACCAAACACAAAAACACTGAACCCCGCCTACATCCCAAAACCACGATAGGCACACCAAAACCCACAACCCACCCAACCTGGTAACTATTCGCAATAGTTGCGACAACAAAACGACCGCTCACTGTGTACACACAACTAGCTAAGGGCTGTGCCGACACTGCTAGTTGTTACCGTCACCAATGAGAGGTCATTTAATGCTAACAAAACCTAAACAGCGCAAACCGCTGTTTTTTGCGGTATCCACATTTGTTGTGTTACTGCTGTCAATGTTCGGGGCGCCTATAGCAGACGCTGCGGTCCATGAAGAACCCTTCGACTCTGCCCAATCGCCACTAACTTCAATCCCTGACGGCACCTACGAGTTTTTCTTCTCCGACGAGTTCGGCATTGGCGGCTGGCCAATCCTACCAGGATATTTCAACCCAGGAACCGCCGTGTTAGATTTACCAGCCTCTGGTTTCGATGACCAAGACCGTGCTAGCGAAGCTGGTGGCACCGTTTTTGTGGATGGTGACAGTTTCATAGTTTCAGTTCACGCGTTTTGTTTAGAACCTAACAACCCGATCGCTGATAGCAACTCTTGGCAATGGGTGACCGTAACCAACGATGACGACCCACAAGACCCCATCGACGGCACATTCACCCTCACATTCGCGGGACAAACAACAGACCCCATAGCGAACAACGCCCCAGCCGCAGATGTTGAAGCAGCTCTAGAAGCACTGCCAAACATTGGTGCCGGTAATGTGTTCGTGTTCAACGACGGTAGTGTCACCGCCCCCAACTGGGGTTATCTGATCCAGTTCTATGGGGACCTAGGACAACAACAAGTAGCCGACCTAGAAGTAGACACCCAAGGTATCTCCGGCGGTAACGTTGCCATGGTCCGCCACCGTGGCGGCAGTGACGTTAAAGTCCCAATGATCCCAGTAACTTGGGCCGCGACCGATGCCCACACCAACAACCACGGCACACTAACAGACGACCAGCTCTCAGCCACAAACTGGGTAGTTCATAACTTCCGCAGTTGGGACAGCGCAGGTTCAGAACCTTTCACCGTTGAATCGTTACAAGCTGGTGACCCACAACTAAGCGAAGAAGAAGCTACCGAGATCGCTTCCTGGTCCAACCATGCATCTGCACAGCTAGCGATCTGGTCACTAGTAGGGTTCGACATCTCAGGAACAACCCACCAAGGAATCCTAGACAGAGCAACAGCGTTAGCTACCGAAGCAGCAGCTAACCTCTCCCAACCAGAACCGGACGTAGCAGCAGGCGCGTTCATCCAACTTATCGACAACCCTGAAGACGAAACAGTACATGTTTTTCTAACAACAGAAGAACTAACCGATCTTCAAGACTGGGAAGAGTATCCCATGACCGCCCCCCAAACTGTTTATATCACAGTTGATATGGGCGGGGACACAATCCCACAAACCCACGAACTAGAAAACTTCGTCGGGGCAGGGGAAGTGTCTTACGCTGACCTTGGAATCGGTGTTCTAGACGAAAACGGCGAATATGTGCGTCTAAGTGACGGCACCTTATTTTTTGAAAACGAAATCACCGTCACCGCAGATTGGCGGGGCGTGATCTATGCAGGTACCTTAATCGACCCGCAAATCCCTGACACCACAGTACCAGGAGACGGCCAAACCCTAATCCTAGTAGATGACATGCCAGTTGTACGCTCAGCAACAGTGTTCCTGGCCGCAAGTGTGTGCGACCCGGAAACAGATGGCGAGTTGTGCCCAGAGATTTGTTTAGATGACGAAGGAAACGAAATCCCCTGCGACATCGAAGAAGACGAAGGTGACGACGACGGCCCCCCAGCAGAACTACCTTTCACCGGCACAAACCTGACATACCCGGCGTTGCTCGTAGCCGGCGCTGCAGCCCTAGTTGGATATCGTCTCAGAAAGACAAACACTGTCTAACCTACACACTCTAAACAAGGAAACTGCGTGTTAAACAAGACCCCTGGAGTGCGTAAAGCCCCAGGGGTCTTACGTATCTTAAAACCAAAACAACTAAAACCTGGTTGGTACTCGAACCCTGCCACCCCAAACCAAACACAATGGTGGAACGGCACCAACTGGGAAAACCACTACCACCCCATACCACCACCCAACCCGCACGCTAAAAGAAACCGACTGATCGCAAACCTACTATTTGGTTTAGCGTTTATGATCGTCGGGGTGTTCGCATGGGAAAACATAGCGTCAAACTGGTTACAACAGCAACGCCAACAACAACTACACCAAGAGTTCGAAACGCTACTCAACAACCCCGTAATAGCAGCCAACTATCACAGTCTTGCTACCACAACCACCAACCCCACATCACAACCACGAACCTTGCCCACTACCCCAGCCCCTGGGGAAATAGCAGGCCAAATCCTGATCCCTTCAATTGGGGTAGACCAGATAGTTTTAGCGGGTACGTCCCGATCGATCCTAAAGAACGGTCCTGGTATATGGGAATGGGGTGTAGCCCCAGGCGCACCCGGAAACGCTACCCTTTCTGGGCATCGGACAACCTATGGCGCCCCATTCAGACGACTCGACGAGCTCCAAATAGGAGACCAGATAGTATGGAAAGCACCCAACCAGCCCGACGCTGTGTTCGAAGTGCGAGGCACCACCCTTGTAGCCCCAACCCAAGTTGGTGTGACCGAACCAACAGGGGGTGTCCGACTAACATTAACTACCTGTGACCCTGTAGGATCCGCCGCAAGACGCCTAGTTGTACAAGCCGAACTAGTAGAAGGCGCTTACCTCTCAGAAGCTTTACCAACCAACGACTGGTTTTTCCAGCTCGGAAATTAGCTTGCCACAAAAACAAGGTTTAAGACCGTGATTCTTAGCGGCGCTAACCTGAAACGTCCCGACACTATAGTTTATGGTGTTTTCCGCTTTAAATAGCCTTCAAGTTTTAAGCGCTGTGCTCGCAGTGTTCCTACTAGTTTTAGTAGGGGCACTTATTTTTACGTTCAAAACGAAACCACAATCCCAAACCGCTGCAGATGATACCTCTGAAATCGCGAAACGTGTAGCAGAAGCTAACGCATGGGGCAACGAAATCAGAGCAACTAACAAACGCAAAAAACGTGGCCGTCGAAACAAAAACAGCAACAACCCCGAAGGTACCTTAGAGGACGCTAAACAACGAGTCTCTATACTCCAAGGACAAATAGAGCTTTTGCGCCACACCGCAGAACAAACACGGCTCCACGCATCAAAAATTACAACCCAGATAGCAGACGCAGAACAACACAACGACCAAGAACGGTTAGAAACTCTGCTAGCGCAGCGCAGCGCATTATACGCCGAAGCAGACAGACAGTTAGAAGCAGTTAACGTGGCAGAACAAGAAGTGGGCCAGTTAACACTCAAATGGGAACTCAACACCACCACACAACCAGACCTTATAGAAGGATCGCCGTGGCTTACATCCCCAACCACGCAACCCGCTGAATCTACAAACCTTTCACAAGCCCTAGAAACAGACCGTACCGAAACAGACACCTCGTTTTTGTTGGACTTCCCTGAAACTAGTTTTGAACCTGCTGAAACGTTCGAACCGTCCGAAGCCAACACAGAACTAGACAGTGCCACAGCAGAAACAGATGGTGTAGCATCACCCGCTGGAACTTCAGAGGTTTTACACCCGAAACCTTTGAACCGGCGTAGTGAAGCAACAGTCCGCCGGCGTTTAAAACACCTAGGAATGTCGAGCGCTTTGTCAGAAAGCGACGTTCAAATGTTAAACACTGCTTCTGCGTCGATAACTAATGTTGAGGTGGTAGACCATCTACAATATGGACTGCCCGAAGAAATCCCGGAACGTTCAACAGTGTCATTCACCCCGGTTGACGCTACCCAAACATAAACCACACCCTATTGGTATACCCACCAAAACGGTGGTCCCACACAACTGAGTACCCACCTTGTTTATCGGAGCGTCTACTTCACTACACAAGGTGGGTACTGTTGTGTCACCGCAACAGCAAATAGTTTAGTTAAAACATTCGTGGATGGTCAGACGCTGTGATTTATCAACCACCTGCCGTCTAGATTAAAACAAGTGTTGCCTTTTTGGGAAGGATACGTAACCCTGAAAAGACCTGACAACCCCGCCTGGAGTGGTCCTCTCGGCTACCAAAAGTTAACAGTTTGTATCAATTACACAAAAATATGTTACACCACAAACCACACTCTATAAAGGCTGTGACCTGGTGAAACACACAAAACGGGGGTGGTGGCGTGGTGGGTGTTAAAAGCTTTGAGGCCTACTTAGTAGCTTTCGAAAGTCCTGGTTTGGACATTGATGTTTAGCCGTTAGAAACCTAGCGGTGTAAGCGGCCAAAAGGCCTTGTAACAACCAGGAGCATATATGCAACTTCGTAAAGCCCGCAAGGGTATGACCATGATCGAGACTGTCCTTGTGATCGCTTTGCTGTCACTTTTGGGACTGGTCGCCTACGCCACCTATTCGAACGTTTTCGCGAAAGCTAAGTCTGCAACACTAGAGCAGACTGTAGGTTCGTTCGAGCGTGAGTATCGGGCCTTGCAGGCATTCAACGCTGGTGGCGCACCTGCCGGTAGTGGAGCAGTGATCCTTGAAACCACAGAAGACATGGCAGCCAACAGTGGTGTGGTTATCCGCACTGAGGCTGGTGCTGGTACCGACGGTGTGGAAATCCACAACGGTGTAGCCGCTGGTGTCACTGCTGGTGTTACAACTGGTACCACTGATTCTGATGTCGCTGCAGACGCATCCCTAGTGCTCTTCTCCAAGGGCGATGTGGATATCTGCTTGACAGTTCCTGCTAGCTTCGGTGCTCCTGGCGTGGTTGACAAGGTTACCCCTGCAACCTCTTGTGCTGACGTTATGGACTAAGCCTAATCCTTAGTTGATTTAAGAATAGCCAAAACGGGTTGTACCTCCACTTAGGTGGGGGTACAACCCGTTTACCGGCCCTCTTTTCAAATGTGAGTAACACCTGTGTGGGGTCCGACACTATCGGGCAAACAGAAATGTTCTGTCCTGTTGGCATCAACCCTTGCAAAGGAACTTTAGTAGTGCAGCTACACCACGATCTAGAAAACCTGGTCCAGTTCCATCAAGAACTAGGCAACCAAATCACAACCCAACAAATAAACCTAGAAACAGCAGCCGGGATGTTAGCTCAACGATTTGTTACCGACGCTGAAGGGGCCCGCTGGACTATAACCCCACAAGGATCGTTCAACAGACAGCTAGGCCCAACCCTCCCAGCAGTTACTGCCGACCCGACAACGTTCCAAGCCCCTATACCGCAGGTAGGGTTCAACCCGCAACCATACAACCCGTACCAACACACCCCGCCAGTTGAACCACAACAACCCCCGTATGGGCAGCGGCTTTACAAACCACGCCCAGATGGATCCTTTGGACCGCCACCAACTCAACTAGCACCTTTAGAAACAGCTAGTAACACGAACCTACCAGAACCGTTAAACCGGGTTTTTACCTGGATAGATAACAATCGTCGAAACGTGATTTTGGTTGGCGTGGTGATAGCGGTCCTGGTGTCTTTCCTGCTAGTTAAACCGGCCAATACTCACACAGAAACACAACACACTCCCAACACCGAAGTTGTGACGGTCGAGGATGACACTCAACAACCAACCACCCAAGAAAACGAAGTTCCCAACCCAAATCAGCCTGCTCTGCCCTAACAATCACCCCAGGTTCAAGCTTTAAGAATCGTTTGCAACACCACCTCTTATGACCCAACATTTACATCGAGATCTGCAAAACCTGTCCGAAGAGTACGACAAGCTTGTAGCGTCCGTCGAAGCGCAACAAGTGTCTATTGGCGACGCCCGAGAAGTGTTAGAAGCTCTAGGTGTGATAGACGCTGACGGTCATAAATGGGGAATGGATGAACAAGGCAACTTTACCCGTCAAATCGGACCCGACGGAATCCCTGAACCAACCAACCCTTCGTTATACACAAGCCGTCAAGCCACGACGACAACACCGCCAAAACCACCCTGGGACACTTCAACTAACCCTACAACATCCCCTTTTACAAACCATCGGGCCTACACACCGAAACGGTCCTCGCCTGTTATAACGAAAATAGTTGAGATAACCAAAACAAACATTGTTACAGTAGTGGTGCTTGTTATAGGTGTGTTGGTAGTTGGTTACACTCTCACAGATAAATCCTCCAACAACCCCGAAACAAACACACCAACAGAATCCACCCTTGTCACACCCCCAACCACCACCACAGCCCCAGAAACACAAGAACCTAACACCACAAACCCAACCGAAGAAACGACAACCACTACACTACAAGCACAAGTCCCTTCTGCGGAAAGAATAGCAGCAGTTCTAAACGTGTTAGAAGACGGTAACAGGGATGACACCGCAGCGGTTATGATGGTGAGCGGTGGGGTGTCTCGCATTGTCACCGAGCTGGTGTTCTATCAGGGGTTGGAACCAGCCAAACTCGAAATACAAACAGACCCGCCCGAAAACATTGGGGACGGTACTGCACTGCAACACTGGCGTGTCGTTGATAGCAACACCAACGAAACACATCTGACACTCACTGCCACATGGGTCCGAGATGGTAACACCTGGCGTCTTATCACCTGGCCGATCTAAAACACAAACACGGCAACAACCGAACCAGCACCTCTCAAAAAGAAGTTTCTGTTAGGGGTTTGCGCTGCTAAAGGCCTGTCGGACTGGTAAGTGTTATGTACGCTCACCAACCGGCAGTAGCAACACCAACAAAAACCAGCGAAGCGTTACAAGCAGAACCCCTCCTAAAACAAGTTACACAAACGCTACGATCAGAAACAAACCTGCAATGGTATCGAGGGTTTGACGCTCCTATGGTAGCGAAACGTTTAGGTTTAAACACATCTGAAGGTCTGGTAGGTGTGTATCCTGACGGTGGGATCTGGACAGATGTATCAAAACGTAACCTTCTAGTAGCCTCAGAAGCAAAACAACAAGGATGCTCGGGTAACGCTATTGAACGCTGGTACAAAAACGAAGCCATGCTGATGGCCTTAGGAACCCAAATATATGTGACGTTCTGTACCGGACCAGGATTTTTTAACAATCATCGCCCCCAACGAATTTTAGAAGCCTCCGCAGCTGTACTAAACCGTCCCCATCAACAACCTGCTGGGAAACATTTTTGGAACACCCCTAGCGGTTCACACTGGTTTTATCGTTGGCATACCCAACCAACAGCTACCGAAATACGCCAGATCTTAGAAACAGCTCTACAAAAAACTGGGGCCCACAACACAGACAGAACCACTGCTGAACGTTCCTGATAGGCAACCACAACAGATCTGGGCCGGGAGCTGACCCACAAGCCCGATCTAGGTATCTATCTATACCAGGCTATAACCGAAGCGGACATGGTAGTTGTGGGTCACAAAAGACGTTGTACGAGGTTTTTGAAACAGGTCTCGTTCAACAGTGGGGAACACTTTGTTCGTAGCAGCATCAAATATGTGAGGATTGGGACCTACCCAAACATTGTCAAGGAACGTTTCACCTTTACGAAACACCCCAATTTTCACTCCCGTAGCGCCACGCCGATAAACCGGTAGCTGTGTAACGTTCAACAGCTTCACACCCAACAGATTAGTTTGGGCTGCTAAAGTAACCCCATCTGTGGGTGTGGCGTTACTGTGAAACACCCCCGCACCAGCAACTTGTGCATCGAAACCAAGTTTTATAGCAGCAACCCCACCGGCCGCTAAACCCTGTGGACGCACATCAGCAGCTTCGAACCGGGCAGCGTTACCCGTTGTAGAAACCACACAAAAATCGTGGTTGTCAGCTACAACACCACCAAAAACGATACGATCATTTTTTTTGAGGGTTATAACATGTTGTTCATGTTCGTCCCGCAACGAAGACCGCAAGAACCGTTTAACCAGCCCCCTGCTAGTAACAACCCCGAAACAACTGTTGGTATCAGACAGGCTAACAACACCTACAAGGTGTTCATTGTCAGCTAAAAACATAAGATCTGTTGGAACAGTTCCACTAGTTGCACCAAGTTTGCGTGTAACTGTTCCACTGTAAACCTGGTCTATTTGATCTACTGGGACCCTCACCAACCGGCCATTAGAAGTAATAACCCCAACTAAAAGGTCTCGTCCAACGTCGATAAGGTGTGAAACACCTATCGGGGTACGGTTCCTACCTGAACGTCCCGATTCGATAAAGCGAACCAGTTTCCCATCAAAACGCAACCCCACCAACGACGCCGCAACATTATCGGGGCTGTCAGGTCTAGGGGATGGTGTGGGAACAGTTTGGGACGAGACAACCTCGGTTTGGTCCAAAATGCGGGTCCGGCGAGGCCGGGAGAAACGGGCAGCGACCTGTCCCAGCTCATCAGACACTGTTTTACGTAGAACGCTGGGTTGTTCAACGATTTGTGTCAACCGCACAATATCTTTAGCTAACGTTTCAAGTTCTTTAACAAGTTTGTTGTGTTCTAAGGTAGTTAAACGACGAAGCGGCATTTCTAATATATGGTCGGCTTGGCGGGGTGTGACCTTTAACTTTGTGGTGAGGGCGCTACGCGCAGCTCGAATAGTTTTTGAAGATTTTATGATCCCAACCACAACATCAATATTGTTTAACGCTGCCAGGAAACCTTCCAATAGATGTGCCCGTTCCGCAGCTTTGTTACGTAACCATTTAGAACGGCGTAAAACCACCTCTAAGCGGTGGTCAATATAATGTTGGCAAAGTTCAATAAAACTACAAGTTTTTGGGGTGCCGTCAACCAAAACAACGTTGTTTATCGCGAACGTTTCTTCTAACGGTGTTTCCTGGAACAACATGTTTTGTACTGCTGTGGGGTTGCTACCGGTTTTTAAAGTGATCAGCAGTTGGAGACCGTTGTGACGATCGGTCAAATCCTGTACCTGTGCTACACCTTCTAAACGACCGTTGTCAGTTAACGTTTTGATACGTGACACCAGTTTTTCAGGGCCCACACCATACGGTAACTCTGTTACTTTTAAAGCGTACCGTTTCCCAGTTCTTATAACATCGACCGTGCCACGCATTTTTAGAATCCCACGCCCAGTTGCATAAACCTCTTCAATGTTGTCACCCCACAACGCACCACCAGTTGGGAAATCAGGGCCCGGCACAACCCGAAACAGTTCTTTACTGGTCGTACCCGGTTTTTTGAGAAGGGTTTGACATGCGAGAATCACTTCACCCAGATTGTGGGGCGGCATGTTTGTAGCAACACCAACCGCGATACCAGCCGCCCCATTGACCAAGATCGTGGGAAACCCTGCGGGTAACACCAACGGTTCTTTGGTGGAACCATCAAAGGTGTCACCCATAGCAACCGTATCTTTTTCAACATCCTCTAAAAGAACTAGACCAGCGTCCGAAAGACGTGCTTCGGTGTATCTGGCGGCCGCCGGACCATCATCTAGGCTTCCAAAGTTTCCATGACCATCAACTAGCGGCACCATCCGAGACCAGGGTTGCGCTAAACGCACCAAAGCATCATAGATAGCGGCATCCCCATGCGGATGATATTTGCCCATAGTGTCCCCAACAGTTGACGCCGACTTCCTGTGGGGTTTATCGGGCAGCATCCCAGCCTGATACATGGCATACAAAATGCGGCGCTGTACCGGTTTTAACCCGTCACGAACATCAGGAATAGCGCGTGACACAATAACTGACAACGCATATTCCATGAACGAATCAGAAAGTTCGTCGGTGACTGAAACCTCAACAATCCCAGCTTCACCAGTAGGGGGCACTGGCACCGACATCAGAAACCTACCCTGAACAACGGCACAAAAGTATTGTCACAAGAATCGGGCCGCGACCAACAGTAGATAGGGCGGCTAGAAAGCTGAAAACACGAAACCATAGTTGGTAACTGTTCCGCTATATCCTGTGCCTGCCAGAACCCCCCAGAACCCTGCTAGATCCGCTCACAAGCTGTTGGTGTGCGGTGTTTAACACTAGGTCAAGGTTACGTAGCAGACCTCGTAGCCAGTTTTATTCGTGGTGTGTTACGACACCAAATAGTGGTCGGTGGTGAAACACTTCCTACCATCCACAACTACCTGCAGCGATTTGCTAGCAGCATGGTTGAGAAGTGGTTAAACCGGGCTCTGCCAAAATAACCCCACGAGGAGGTGTTAGTGTCGTGTGGCGTTGTTGTCACCAAACCCGGTGACGACATGTTGAACCCCAGACGATTCGCTAGTTAAAAGGAGACGTGGATGGTTTTGGCGTAAAGCTACACTGACTGTTGGCGGGTCACAGGTCAGCAAAGCTTGGAATGTTTTACGGCGAGGTACCGCAACCGTAATAGCGGTCTTGGACGGTTCGTTCGACAGAGACCATACAGCTTTGTGACGTTTAGAGTAGACAACCTCAACTTGTAGACCGTTAGGTGACCCCACAAACCGGGTAAAAATTTGGGTGGGGTCTTTAACAGTAGATAGCAGTCCGTCAGTTTCTAGAAGCAGATCGTCCCAAACCTGAAATAGGTGTTCTGTAGGAACATCCCAAAAACTGTTGTACCCCTCAAACAGATAGTTGAACTGGGCGGGCCATAACTTCAAAATATGGTGGTACTGTTCACGCTCTTTGTAGAGCTCCTTAACACCTTCTCCACCTAAAATGTTTATTACATGGGTCGTGAAACGCTCACCACTATATTTGAACGGGAAACGGACACAACGGCTCCGAGACGTTAGATACACAAAATTGTTGTCAAAAAGTACATAGCCAGAGAGTGGGAATCGTGGCTCATCTTTAGCGAACTGTTCCGCTATCTCTGCCAGCATGTATGACAGTTGTTCGGAAACAACCATCTCAACACCCCCATTCAACACTTGGAACCTTTATCGGTACACACGCCACCGAAATAAGGTTATCACGCCACAAACACCCCAAATCTTTATTCACAACACGAGTTGTGGGAACTGTCGTACCACAACAACCTTCAAACACCCTGTGGAATCCCAACCAAATACCGCCCCACAACAATCTCTACCAGCGTAATTGTGGTTTGGGTTGGGGTTTTACGCTAGGTCGGGGCTATCTAGCGGACCGGGCCAACTTAACCACACATTTTTGGGAGCCACTAGAAATAGGAACCCCCACATTGTGGATCTTCCAGGTAAGGATTGTGTTCATGGCGGTTTGGACAGCTTGGTTTGGGTGGTCTGTGTTCCCCATGTTATCGACAGCCCTGTGCTTATCTAGGCATCTAAAAAGAACTCACCTGCCTTAGCTTTACCGTCAGGTTTGGGTTTACAACCTTATTTCGATATCTAGTGTGGCCGCTACACTTCGAAACCCACACGAAACAGCTAGATAGTTGAACAGCCTGTACTGGTCTTGGTAACTATCCTTACCCTGGCTGTAACGGTGTCGAGCGGGGCACCCTAAATGTTTAAAAAGCGGTCCGCTGTCGTGATTGGCGGGTTGGGGTAGGGAGTTGGGCGTATTAGTAGCAGCGCTGAGGTTTGTGTTGTTCGCTGTATCGGCGACTAACCAGGTAGCCTGGGGGACGGGTACAACCCAACTATCAGCTCACGATCCGAAAAATGATAGACAATTAGGAAAACGTGTCCCCTAGAAACCCTGCCCAGGTTGGTTGGTTACTGGTGTTGGTTTGATGCGGGAACTGTTTTGGGGGACAACAGGATAAGCCCGCTCAAAGCAAAAAACGCTACTAAAGCCATAAACGCTAGCGACACGAAACCCCACTGTTGAAAATAGGGTGTGTTGCACGGGACTGTAGGGGAACACGACCCTCCAGATAAGGGGGAAAGTTCCACCCAAAAATGGTATGCCGACATCACACCCCCCAAAATTGTTAAAGGCAAAATGTAGAACCGGGCCGCTATATCTTTACGTATAGCTGCTACCACCAGTAAAACAGCTGTCGGGTACATCGCTGCTCGTTGGAACCAACAATATTTGCAAGGCTCAAACCCGATAACTTCAGAATAGTACAACGACCCAAGAGTGGCGCTTGTAGCTATCAGCGCCCCAAACCATAAACAGGCAGGTTCCAACCAGCCGGCAACGTTACGTAGCCACGTATTGTTACCAAGTTTGCTGACACACCCTGCCCAGGCCACAACACCTAAAACAAAAACAGCGACCGTCAACAAAGAAAAAAACAGGTTTAAGGTTTGCACAGGCATGGTTTGCAGTATCGTTACAAAAACTTCCCATCCTGCCTGTTAGGTTGGTGCGGGCCTGCTGTTACAAGCTACTTACCACAACACAACCAGATTGTGGTGTTGTTAGGGCATAGCGAAGAAGGGCTTTGGTAGTTGTTTCCCTATACAACCTGGTCTTTACACTCGCTTTGTTGTTTCTATTAACGTGTTGATATCTTGTTCCCATTGGGGAGCGAGATTCACCAAAATCTGCCACCACCGTCGAGATTCGCTGGTTGTAGCATCGCCTAGGCTTTCCAACAACAAGTCACAGACGTCACAATCTTCAAAGCCCAAGCTGGGTTTAGTGATCCGTAACGGTTCTTTAAGGTTTGTAGGGTCAATAATCGTTGTAAGGGGGTTTGTGTCATGTTGCTTAGGGGACTCTTGGGGTCGGGCTGGTAGGTCCCACTGATTTGTTATAGCCCTGATAGAGTCCCGGTTTTGTTGTGAATGACGCCAAAGATAGGAGCGGTGTAAATCTTCTAGTAGATAGTTTTGGTACAACGGGTGTGGTTGTCCTAACAAACGTAGATAGGCCAACACATGTGGCAAGCTTGTTGTTTCTAACAAATTTTGGTTTGCTAAAGGCCGTCGGCTGGGAGCTAATCTATGCCAACGAGTCGGTGAGGCGGTACCTAACTTAGCTAAGATTTGTGTGTGCAGCTCATTAGACAGGTTATGGTGTTGCAACAAAATATTTAACGTGTTTATATCGTGGCGATCATGTTGAGGGTCGCAGTGTGATACAAGGCTGGTTTGTTCCTCAGAAGTTAGTCTAAGTGTTGCCAACCAGTTACGGGCTTTCGGGGTTGCTATATCAATAAGGTCTGGGATCAGCCAGGCCCGTTTGGCGATCTGTTCCGTTACTTCAAAAGCTGGAAACGTTTCTATGAAAACCGGGTTGGTAAACAATCCCAAAAACTGTTGATCGTTGAGAGTGTTGCTACCCCCACTAAGCCACCAAAGAACACCTTGGTCATGAAGTTCTGACCATTTCTCAACCCAAGTGTTGGTTTGCCAATCTAGAGGGTAACGGACCAGTTTATTATGCAACCAGCCTGGCAGCATTGCCGGTGCTGTGTGTCGCAACCCAAATAGATACAGGTCCTGTGGTAGCGCCCAATGCCTGTTAATTTCAGGTGTGACGGTAAGGGCAGCTTGTTTTTGTGAAAATATAAATCTGATGATAGCCGGGTTAGTTGTGTGGTGAATAAGGTCAGGCCAAACGTCATCGCTGTCGAAATGATGTCGGAAATCGCTCACCAGTTCTACAGTTGTTGCCGGGTTCATTGCTATCCATCTGGTGGTAGTGGACGGAGCTGTTTCTAACAATACCCGCAGCACATCAACGTTTTTGATACCCCAAGCTATTTGTCGTAGAATCATGTGAAACAAATACCTTTGTTCGAGCTGTTTTCCTAAGAGGTTCATAGAGTGCTCGGAACACGTCACGATCCACATAGACACAACCCTTCGCCCCGCCGAAGGTCCTGTCTTGGTGCTGTCGTGAAACACCAAGATAAGGCACCAAGACATCAAGATGCCATGACAGCAAGAGTGCTTTAGTAGCAGGTCTTAGGTGTTTATGTGACCTGGGAAAACGGTGCCATCAGCAGTATAAACCGTTTTGTTTAGAGGATGTGTAGAAAACCGGAGCCGGAACCGCACGTTTCTAGGTAGGTTGTAACCCACACGATTTTTTGGTGACACCCTATGTGGAGAAAATAGCGTTAGCGCACACAGTAGTTGCACAAGGCGTTACGAAAGGTGTGACAAGTGATCCCTGAAACTAAATCGAAACAACAGTTAGTGACCGAATATCTAAGTGCGGACACCCCGCATGACTGGCTAGTTTCAGAGATTGAAGAATATCTGTTCCCTGACCAAGGCGACGATGTTGACATGGACACGCTTCAAGAAGTGTTCGATCGGTTAGAAACCGAAGCCGAAACAGTCAACGCTAACGCCTACCATGCTGATGATTTAGCGGTCTATCTAATCTCAACGATCCGTCCTGATGGGATTAACGCCAGATTTAGTACAGCGTCACGCCCAACCCCTATGCTTCTTTTAGAGTGGTGTATAGATCAGTGTGCGGTTGGCGCACCGGTCACGATCCAACAAATTTATGGTGATGGGCGTAAAGACGAACATCGTTTAACATGGCCGTTTTCAATGGCAGATGCTGTAACGGTCACCTCCCCACGAGACAACAGCATCGAGACTGGGGTACAACGGCTAACTGTTAGGATCACACTCCCAAACATCGAAGATTTGAAAGCCAAGTATGAACAGCTACAACCAGTCGCTCGCGGCTTGTCCCTAGTGTCGTTGGGCGCCATAGGTGCTTTGTTGCTGCGTAGAAAACCTTCGCGATAACCACCAAGTACAGCTACAACCAAGGTGGGATTGTGTGGTGTTTAAGCTCAGAGTGGCATTCTGTAGAAATACCAGCCACAGAAAGTAGCTAGCAATGATACATCTGCTTTTTAACAGCCCACTCCGGGTAGTTTCCTATGTTGTTTTAACAACAATAGCGCTAACCCAAACTACCAACACACAAACCCTCAACACTGTAGGGTTTATAGTCGTCATAGTGCTCAGTAACGAAGCCCGTCTTCGCCATATCGAAACCCAAACCTGGTCTGGGAAACTAGCAGAACTCACTGCGATCACCGCCACAACTCTGATCTATTTTCCATTAGGTCTCACCACAATCTTGGCTTGTGTGTTCATACAAGGGTCACTGACCAACACGCTATTTAAACATCTGATCAAAAAACAGCGCCGCACCAAAACACACCTGACCGCAACAGAACAAGCAGCGAAACGTTACAACGTCCACACCCCAAACAACACCTACAACACCAACCCTACTGTTAACGACCAGCGACCCCCTATAAGACAAGACCTTCTAAAAGAAGCGTTCCAAGGGTCAGCAGGTTGGAACACCACCAGAAACAAACCACTCCGCTACACCGCTAAAAAAACGGTCCCTTTTGAAGTGGTGCTTCCCCCAGAGACCGCTAATTAACCTGAAATATCGTCCCAAAACCCGGTGGGTCCTAGCTGATGTGGATGCTGAGGGTAACAGTTTGGTTTTCGAACAGTAACGAAACCAGGCTCTGCGCAAAGGGTGGGAACCAACGTTGAGTGTTGTCAAAACGCGAAGAAGGTACCTGGAACCTGAACAACAGTTTCTGAGGAGAACTTTCGCCCAATGACCAAAACATCTTGTGTTCCCTGTGACCATACACAAAAACATGGGTATCTAGGGGACCTACCCGACCAAGCCACCTCCCATTGTCAACAATGTCACCGAAATTGGAGCTCCGCAGCAGAAGCGCATTGTTGTGGCTGCCATAACCATTTCACATCCAACCGTGCCTTTGATCAGCACCGCACCCTAGGACAGTGTTTAAACCCAACCACTGAACTACGTAACGATGGGCGACGCCGGTTCGAACCAAGACAACGCAAACACGGCGTTTCTTGGGCATTAGCTTACTATGGGGAACCTTTCCCCGAAACGTTATCTAAAACAGGTTAGCCGCTGAAACACATCGCTGCGGTAACCGTACCGTCATACACAGTTACTCCTATAACCCGGTACAACACACCAACACAGGAACTACAAACAAAACCCTGTGCCAAGGAGCTAAACATGCATGATGGGACCCTGAACAACAAATATTTAGTAGAACGTTCCGACGGGCAACAACGTTCAGAAGCCCGTTATTTCGTGTTGAATTATGCGAAAGATCCTTATGCGAGAGCAGCTCTTTTAACCTATGCCAACGAATGTTCTCAAACACATCCGACACTCGCGTCAGACTTGCGGGCTGTTGTTGCCTACTACACAGCTAAAGACAACCGTCGACGAAACGATCTGCCGTTAAGAGGTACCCACGGGGCAGGTGGCGAACCCTGGGGTGATGATGACCTTTTAGAAATTGTGGAACGTCGCACCAAAACCGACCAAGAGTTCAACGCCCGGCTACAACAACTACTCCAAAACCTCTAGCCACAAACCCCTGTTAGAAACTATCAAGCTGACAGGCGTTTCGTAGTTGCTGACAAACAATAGGTATACCCAACCGGTCCGAACTCTTCGGGGTGACTGTGCCCAGCCTGGGCTGTCAAAGATCGTTGAGCCGGGTGGTGTCACCCCAAACATTAAACACTGGGAGCGGCCTCGCAGGAGCGTGAGGTGTAGCTATTGGGGATCGTCTCGAAAGTGATGTTCTCTACCACACTGCGCGACCCGTGTCTTGCCATCAACCCCCGAAACAGGTCTTTTAGACTATACACCTTGGGTATTTATATCCCGATAGAGCTTTATGTAGATGTGGTAGTTGTTGGGTAGTGGTCAGAAACTTCCTCATGTTTGGGGGAGTGTTCAACCAAGCGGGGGATAGGGAAAGTTGTGACGCAAACTTTAGTAGCAACAAAACCGAAAAACACTGTGAAACATGTTCTGGTTGAGCAACGCAAACCGGACCGTGTTCTAATCCGTGACAACGAAACTGGGCCGGATACTCTACTAGCTGTTGGTAGGCAGTCATCTACAACAAAAACGGTGAAAGTCACAGCACTAGTTTTTGTTTCAGTTGTTTTAGTAGTAGCAGCCGAACACACCACCCCGCATGGGGCGCCTTATTGGGCTGGGGGCGCCATAGTTTTTCTAGGTGTGGTGGCGGCCACCTATATTTTATCCAGAGCACCCAAAACCTGGACCCCTTCCAAACTGGTGTGGTTGAAACGTTGGGTAGGGATGGTTTGTTTGACCAGCACCTGGGCAAGTCGTACAGTCCTTGGCCATCACCTCAACCAGCATGTTACTGACACGTCGTTTATGTATAGTCCTACCAAAGTTGGGAACCTGTTACTTTATGCTGGCTATCTACCGTTAGCCCTAGTCGCAGTGTTAGGGATTTACAGGGTCCGAAACCACATCCGAAAAACAGAATTGTTAGACACCTTGATAATCACAGGATCGTTAGCGCTCTTGGGTTGGGTTGTGGGTGCTGGTAACACTTTCATTGTTGACACCCCAGTAATCTGGTTACAGCACCAAACCTTAGCAGTGTATTGTTTAGGGGTAGTAACAGTTTTTGTGGTTACACTCCGACTGGTTACCGCTACAGCGCTCAGGCTCTTTGAATGGGCAGTGTTAGGTGCCATGTTGGCTGCACTAATAGGGGACTGGTTTATTCAGCTGTCTATACTTGCGGTCGCCCGCGATCAGACCCCGCCACTGTTCCCAACCGGAATGTTCTATGTAGTAGCACTAGGGTTGCTAATGGTTGCGATAACCCATCGCAGCGCCCAACAACCAGCCCACAAAAAACAAAAACACAATCAACAAACAATCACCAGCCGTGTCACCATAGCCGCAACAGCAATCACGCTCCTACTTTTAAGTATCAGCCTTGGGAAAAATTCGTTACTGTTCCAAAGCGTAGTAGTAGGCATAACTATCGTAGTTGTGGGTGCTATGACAGCCCGCTACTACTACACCATCACAGAGTTCAAAAAAGCTACCGCCGAAATCATGGCCGCCAGTATCTCCGCAAGAAACCATGTCGCCCAAGACCTGCACGACGGACCAATCCAAGAACTCTTGGCAGTACGCCTAGCTTTAGAAGGAACAGCAGCTGGGGAACAGCTATCTACTAAAATCAACGAAACAATGCTGGCTTTACGCACCTCAATGACAGCCCTCCGAGACGGTATCGACGGGGGCGACATGCTAACACAATCATTAGAAGTAGCGATCAACGATATGCAACGCTACGGGGTAATAGGTTTCCTAGAAAACAAAGCTTCCCCGAACCTTTCACACAAAACAGCGTCTCTAATCTATCGAAACACAAGAGAAGCGCTACGAAACGTGACCTGGCACGCTAACGCCAGCATCGTCACCGTATCAATCCTTAGCAGCCCCCACACCACCACCACAACAGTCACCGACAACGGTACCGGGTTCAACCCCACACAAGCCCAATCTAAAGCCGCTGAAGGCCACATAGGTGTAGCCTCCATGAGAGCCGCTGTCCTAGAAGCGGGCGGCCAGTTTTCACTCGGACCTAGACCAGATTCACAACCAGGTACCCAACTCGTGTTTTCAATACCAAACTAACAAACCCAAACCAAACCGTCCCCACAGCAATCACCTACTTGCGAAACCCACACCAACATTCACAATAAACCAAGTGCTTCTCACCAAGCACACCAACTCTAGATCGCTACTAGCAACATCGAGTTATCACAACCGGTGATCAAAAGTAGCGGCACCTAGGAACCGACTAGAGGGGTCACAACCCCTCTAGTCAAAACAAACACTCAAAAAGTGATTCGTGCGGGGACAAGCCGCGGAGGCTAGCTGGGTTCATAACCCAACATATTGGTAGGTTCGAGTCCTACCCCCCGCCACTAACGACCACCACAATCCCTACACAGCTGCCCTAGTTGTGTAGGGATTGTTTATTGTTGTGGTGTGCTTTGTTCAACCCAAACTGACAGGAGAGTGTTTCGGGGTTTGTTGATAGTTAGGTTGCGCTAACAGTAACGGCTACAATATCAACAAAGGAGTACTTTTATGTCTATGGCCGCATCAGCTCGCCGCACCGTCCAAGAGTACCGTAACACTCTTGACTGTACGGCAGAGACGTTAGAACTTGCGGAAGCTAAGTTCGCGTCGGCGTTACGTACCATCGCAACAAAAACCCCGTTGTTGCATGTGATTTTGTCCTTGACAGATCATGTGCCGACCACCAAGGTTGAAACGTTAGCAGTTCAGCTTCGCTCCGACGGTCTAAAATTTTTGGTGTATAACCCAAATTTTATTGTTGATTACGATGAGCAAGGCGCTGCTTTCTTCCTAGCTCACGAAGCCGAACATCTCTTAGCGTTACACCTGGAACGCGCGGCTGACAAGCCAGAGTTGTTGAGTGACCAATATTGGATTATTGCCACAGAAGCGATGAATAACCATTTTGTTAAAGAACTTCTTGGTGCCCCAGGGTTACCAAGAAATCTTAAAACAGGGGAAGAGTCCGGGGTAAACCCTACCAAAGTGTTTCAACAGTACCAGCGAAATTTGAAAGCTGCTGGGCTGGAACCTGTTACAGAAAAAGTGTTTTTGTCAACAGATGACACCTGCCGTTCGGAACTTGCTCGGATGACACGAGACCCTTCCGCTAGATCAGCGGTTTGTACTCACTTGTCGAACCCCGGCAACCAATCCGGATCGAAAAACAGCCAGTCAAACACAGATAGTGACAACGATTCTTCTTCAGAAAACCTTGAAGGTGGTTTAACGATATCGTCCGATGTTTTGGAAGACCTGATAGTTGACGCTATTCAACAAACAGCTCACGAAGCCCGTGTAAATGGCAACGCCCAAGCTGTTAACGAACTAACGAAACGGATGGAACGTGCCGAAGGTTCAGAAGAAGCTACCAAAATCTGGGGCACACATGCTGCAGGTGTGCGTGTAGGTGACCCTGTGGTTATTCGCACCGTTTCATATTGGGAACAGTATGTAACCAACAAAATAGCTTCAATGATACAACCCGATGAAAAACTAACCCAGCTTAAAAAGTTGGTGGCTATAGAACCACAACCGCCGTTCAGGTTTCGTGGGGAGTCGTTAAAACATCGTGGTGTTATCTGTTACGACACTTCTGGCAGTATGGGAGTACAGCTACTAAACCGCCTAAAACAACTCATAGGGGACGAAGATGGGCTTGAGATAGATTGGGTTACATGTGACACCCAAGTATATCGAATCAACCCAAACGAACCTTTACGAGGTGGTGGCGGTACCGTTTTTGAACCGCTGGTAGACTATGTTGAAGGTCGGATCGGTTTAGAAAACGAACCACCATTAGCGTACGAACCGGACTTTGTTATCGTGGTAACAGACGGCGAGTTTAACCCTATACATCCACAACACCCAGAAAACTGGGTGTGGCTAATCACCCCAGGGGGAACAGACTGGCCCCGTGATTATGGGATGGACTCTATCGTGCTAACACGCGACGACATCGCCGTGTTAATGTGACACACAAAGAAAACCCCTCCAATGTTTAAACATTGGAGGGGTTTTTGCTCTGCCACACACAAATCATGGTTGGTGTTGCTGGTTATAAACCTAACATTTGGTGTCGCACATTCACTACACCCCTAGGGGCTTGAAACAACTGCACACCGCGATCTAGTTTAGTTTCCACCGAACAATCAGCATACTCAGATCCGGTCCAAAACCGGGTAAAAACAGGTTTAGGCATCAACAACGCCCCAGCGAAAGCGTTAGCTTCCATGTCTTTACGGTCACGGCCCTTGCTGTAACGATAAAACTCGTTGGTTGTGTTGGAACAATGATCACACGGTTGGCGGTGTAACACAAAATGGCCGATTTCGTGTGCGATAGTGAAACGGTCTTTACGGTAAGACGTGTTTGAAGCGACAAACACTGTGAAGGTACCATCCGCTGCGACACGTAACGACACCGGGTTATCTTCGGTATCGGTTCCAACAGCGACCTTACCACCGAGCTTTTCAAGAAGTAGTTCCACATCAACCGGAACTTTAAAACCAGGACCTAAATAGGTAACAAGAAGTTCAAAGGATATTGTTTCAACATTTTCTGCTGTTACTACCATTTTGGGCACCTGACTTTACAACCGCAACAACTTACCGCTCTAGCGTGTCTACATCGACGTTGGAACGCACACAATAACCTGTGTCACAACACCACTGTTTCGTACCGGCACCGCAACACCGGCTGGTGGGCTCCCCAGAACAGCGAGCCAGCCAAAAAAACCGTATAAAGAAGACTGTACCCACCTGGGAACTATCAAGGGTAGCTGTGTCACTGGGTGGTTGAGCTGTCAGGCAGGGTTTGGTCCAGGGTTAAGGTTCTAAACACACGATATGTTTTGGTATGCTCGTAGCTTTGGAGGTTTGCGTCTGAAACTAATGCAACGACAGTAGCTGGCACTAACAAACCGATAAACGGTTCTACAAAGGAGTTATCATTAATGACCAGCGCACTGTTGGAAAAAGTCGGGAATCTGGATTTTGGTGTTAACGCCACCAACAAAAACCCGATTCCTGGGTCGACCATCGCGAAGATGGAAGCAACCCGCGAGATACTGTGGGCCATTGAAACAAAAACCCCTCTTCTTTTTAGAGGTTCGCCGGGGAACGGTAAAACCAGTTTTACTATGTGGATTTTGGAACGGCTCGGGTTCGAGGTGGTGTACATCCCCGCCCCGACAACATCGCCTGAGGCGTTGATCTATCCCGGTATCGCAGTTCATGACGGGGAACGCACAATCGACTTTATTTTGTGGGAAAAAATGTTGTCCCCCAACCCTAAAGTGATCGTGATCGATGAGCCTTCACGGGCCACGGTGGCGGTACGGAACCAGCTTTTAGAACTGGTGTTCAAAGGGACATTAGGGGACCGTAAAGTCCCAAACCTTCAAGGTGTTATAGCGTGTGATAACGCTAGCGCCGAAGATGGTTTAACAATGTTTATGGATTTTGCCTTGGCGGACCGGTTTCTTACTGTAGAAGTAGATTCACGCTCCTTCCCATGGCAACATGCCTTGGCAGCAAAGTTCCCTGATGTGGATTTAACAGATGTGTTTGAATATCACGCACGTTTAACACCACACATGAGAAAATTGTTGTCCCCACGAACTCTAGAGCACGTAATTTGGAACGCTTTAGAAGGGTTACCTTTGATTTGGGGGTTACCAATGCCCCGCGGGAAACGTGCTTTGCTGAGAGAACAGGGCAGCGACTCCCACGACTCTAAGGACCGGACCGAAGAAATATTAGGCCGGATAGCGTCCATGTTAGGAGCCCGTAACCCGGACTCGGTAGCGAACCAGTTCGACCGTGCGGTAGAAGCTGCTCTAAAAGCCGGAAACGGTACCGCCGTGTACCTAGAAGGCCCCCCAGGGTTTGCTAAAACGTCACGAGCGGAACAACTCGCCCACGAGTCAGGCTGTAACGTACTCGCCTTGTCGATCCCGACGGTTTCCCCAGAAAACCTGGTATTCCCAGAGTTAGCAGTAGGGGAAGACGGCGACGCCCGCATACGTGTCATTCTCACCAAGTTCTTTATGGAACCCGGAGAGAAAGTATTGGTCCTTGACGAGATTTGGCGGGGCTCTCCAGCAACGTCGAACGTGATCATGGAAATCGTTCAAGAAAAATCGTTAGGTGGAGTGAAACTTGAAGGTTTACGCGCAATCATAGCGTTAAACAACCCAAGAGAACTCGCAGGGTACCGGCTAGATGCAGGGTCAGCAGACCGGGCACAAGCCGACCGTTTCCACTCATCGGTAGAACTCGTAGCAACCTCGATCCCATGGGACGACTTTTTGCTACGAAAGTTTCATGAACACCAGCTTCAAGCAGAAGCTGTGATCCAATGGTGGAAAGAAGACCTGGACCCAGCCCAACGCAACCTGATAACGGCCCGTACAGCGGAACGCCTAATCGAACGGGCAATACACAACATGCCCCTACGACCGGCCCTGCCACACGTACAAGGCGAATATGTTGAAGTAGCGTTGTATTCGCTGGAAACACGTTTAGCGGAACAGATCGTCCCCAACCTGACATACATAACGAAACATCTAGACAAGTTTCTAAATGACATGGCAGATGGTGACCTGCACGCTATAACCACAGTACAATCGGCGTTTATCCATGCTGCACCGGTGCAGCTAGAAGAACACTACGACGCAGTAGTACAACTCTTCCTGCGTTTGTCCGAAGACTGGAAACTTCGCCTAGTGAACTCGGGCGAAAACCGGAACTTCTGGATCAACGTGCTAATGGCCGATCCTGAATAAAACAACTCTAAACAGGTATAACAGACACTCAAAAACTGTTATACCTGTTTTGTTTTGCCGCCCCACCGCTAACCCCTACGGGCCGTTCCACAGGTAAAAGCACCGTTTATGTTAGCTGACCCAACCCCTACCACCCATTTTCACACCAACAACAGCTACCAGATTATCTTTAGTAGGTGGTTCTTTACCTGCACATGAACGGTCCAAGTTTGTTAGGGGGCAACTGGGCAGGCTGATTCTTTAAAAGGCGTTACTACAACATCTTTGACTTAGTTGTTAGAGGTCTGTAACCCTGTGTTAAAAACAACGAAATAGTATTCTTTCGACCGAAACTGGTGATTGTGATCCCCAGTGAAAAACATCGCTGTGAGGGAAGCTATATTCGTCGTTTGAGATCATAAAACCTCAAACCAACAGGTTTGGAAAACGCTGTAAACCATGCTAACCCAGATCCACATAGATCGGAATGTCAAGAAAGATGGCCACAAAGCCGGCTCCTAGTTATTTGTGAGGGTGATAGGACAATAAACCCTCATGTCACCTACCACACCAAAACCCGCTACCCCTTCCTTTGTTCGTAGGGGTTTAACGCTTGTAGAAATCATTTTGGGTTTAGTGGTGGGTGCGCTTCTGGTGTTCGCAGCGTTTGTGTCGTACCAACAGGTTTTCACTAAAACCCGTGAACAAGCTGAGCTCGCAGCACTAAAGTCGGTGGCTCGTGAAGCACAAGCCCTGCTAGCCATATCGGGGGCAGATCGTTGGGATACCCAGGCTGGGCTCGATGCTGTGATCGGCGCGTTAGAAGACTGGCCAGCAACCCAAGCTGCTGGTGTTGCTGGGGTTTTCGCTGATGATAGTGACTTAGTGGTTACGGAAGCCGATGCTTGGCCTGGGATGTCTGAGCTCACCTTCACACGCGCCCCTAACACCTTGTTGATGGTTGTGGCGTTAGATGACGGGGCATGTGTAGTAACAGCACCTCCACACACGGGGACCATACAAGGCGGCTGTGTTTCGAACCTGGATGCCATTGGTGAAAGCTCTCCTTCCGAGGCTGTAACCAACCAACAAATACCAGGCATCAACAACACCACTGCCCAGCCAGAACAACCAGCCCCCACCACAACAACGGAACCAACCACCACCACAACGGCTCCTCCCACAACAACCACTATCGAACCAGAACCGGACCCAGGGTTTTGGGCCCAAATCACCGCGGGCAGTAACCACTCGTGTGGGATAACTACAGGTGGTGACGCTTACTGCTGGGGCAACAATACTTATGGCCAGATGGGGAATGGGAACACCCCCAGCCAAACCACACCGGTCAAAGTGGTAGGTAATCACAGTTTTGTGTCTATCACCGCTGGTGTTGGTCACTCGTGCGGGGTAACCACAGGCGGTGACGCTTACTGCTGGGGACAAAACAACTATGGTCAGCTAGGAAATGGGAACATCAGCACCTACGTTGGCGTATTCTCACCTGCCAAAGTTTCCGGCAAGCATACTTTTGTGTCTATCACCGCAGGCAACAACCACACATGTGGGGTAACTACAGGTGGTGACGCCTATTGCTGGGGTTACAACTACTATAGTCAGGTGGGGACTTGGACCGCTGGTGTCGAGCAATCCGCACCCATAAAAGTGCCAGGTAACCATAGCTTCATGTCTATCACTGCAGGCGGGAATCATACGTGTGGTGTGACCACGGATGGTGACACCTACTGCTGGGGCAACAATACTTATGGCCAGGTGGGGAATGGGAACACCAACCAGGAGACCGCACCTGGCAAAGTGATAGGTAACCACAGTTTTGTGTCTATCACTGCAGGCGGGAATCATACG
>JBAYRL010000012.1 GCA_041676705.1 Acidimicrobiia bacterium | reverse complement strand
GGGTACTGAGATGTGTATGCCTGGTGATAATACGGAGATGCGGGTTGAGTTGATTGCTCCGATTGCTATGGATGAGGGTTTGCGGTTTGCTATTCGTGAGGGTGGGCGTACTGTTGGTGCTGGCCGCGTCACCAAAATCCTCGGCTAAATAACATGGCTAACGAACAGAAGATCCGAATTCGACTGAAGGCATACGATCACGAGGTGATCGACCTCTCCACCCGCAAAATCGTGGAGACGGTACTTCGCACCCAAGCCACTATCCGTGGTCCAATCCCACTGCCGACAGAGAAGCATCGCTATACCGTGATTCGTTCTCCTCACGTAGACAAAGATTCCCGTGAGCATTTCGAAATGCGCATCCACAAGCGTCTCTTGGACATTGTTGATCCAAGCCAAAAGACGGTTGATTCCCTGCAGCGACTGGATCTTCCAGCTGGTGTAGATATTGAAATCAAGATCCAACAGGCTTAACGCCTAAGCGATCAAATCTAATAAGTGAGGCCCTGGCATCCCCAGGGCCTCACGCCTTTTTAGCCTCCGGTGTGTCTACCCGGTTGCCTGATTCTTAGTGGGCTTATGGACGGGGACAGTCTTCTAACGAATCTAGGAATGGCGCTCATTGGCTTCACGTCCCGTTCCCATTAAGAGGCCTAAGTCGTATTAGGCAATTTCACAAGCCGAATTCACTTCGTCGAACCTTTCGACTTGGTCACCTGCCTGATGAAAGAACATGCCGGTCTTGATTACGGTGGGTCGGTCCAACCGATCTTCGATTGGGAACCCCATAGATTCAATACATAATGACGTCAAGAGCTTGATTTCAACTAAGCCCTGCGGAAGAGAGTGGTCGGGAAGCTCGGTTGATTCGTAGAATCTGCGCGCCTCTTGGAGGTCATTTTCAGGTGGAAGAGGTCGATTCGGACCGAGATAGTCTTGCCATTGCGCCTCAAGATCGTCGGACGCGTGCTGCGCTTCGATGGAGGTGGCGGGGGTGCCAGTTGAACAGGCACCCCCTATGACCATGGCCAAGATACAGAAAGCCACTGCTGCTCTAAACCAGCGAACATGCATCTATCCAGATTAACCAAAGGTTCATTCTGTGGCTGCTGTGGAATACTTATTGACTTGGGTTAGCCTCGCGTGAGCCAGCAGCATTCAGCGCTATATCAAAGAACCTTCTAGCGTTCCGTTTCAGATCAAAGGCAGCGTAGGGCTATGGGCGCAGTCATCCAATGTCGTGACTTAAATGTTGAAATTGGTGATCGCCTGCTATTGAGCGAGATCAACTTGGACGTTGATCGGTCCCAATCAGTGGCGATTATGGGCCGTAGCGGCTCGGGGAAGACTACCTTGCTTCACGCACTGTCCGGCCTTCATAGCCTGACACCGGGCTCCTTGATTGTTACAGGTAAAGACGTTGGGCGACTGAGTTCGAAAGAGCGCTCGTATTTTCGGCTTCATTCAATTGGGCTCGTGCTGCAATTTGGTGAGTTACTACCAGAGCTTACGGTGGCAGAAAATGTTGGCCTACAGTTAGCGTTGCAAGGTAAGGCCAATCCAGGACGAGTGAATGAGCTGCTAGACGCTGTTGCCCTTAGCGAGCATGCCAATTCCTTTCCCGGAAGGTTGTCGGGAGGCGAGTTGCAGCGAGCGGCGATAGCCCGTGCCGTTGCGGCACGTCCGCCCGTTTTGCTTGCAGACGAGCCCACTGGTGCGCTGGACGAAGACCTAGCTCACCTAATTGTTCGGCTCTTAATCACCACGGCGCGAGCTGAACACGCCGCTTTAGTGCTGGTAACGCACGATCCTGAAATTGCTGCCTACGCGGACATACAATTTAAAATTCGGGGGAAACGGCTGGTTCCATTATGAATCACCGTTACCTGCTTCGTTTGGCGTGGCGCAGTAGCTGGGGCAGCCCAACAAAAACGCGGTTTAAGCCTTTGCTCGCAACCATAGTCATTGGATTGGTGTCGTTCGTTAGTGGCGGAGTGGCATCGGCATGGCAAATGTCAAACCGGATCAATGACAGAGTCGAAGCACGAAATTTCCGGCCCGTTGCGGAAGGCGTCGCGCCGAGTTACGAACGTGCTGTTCAATTTGATAAACTTCCCTCTGGCCGCAGCGTTCTAGTTGTGTGGTGGCGAATTCGGCCTGGAGCACCTTCATTGCCAGGCCTATCTCCGAATACCCAGCCGGGTTGGTTTCTGTCACCGGGGTTGATGGCGGAAATCGCAAATGATCCAACTTTGGCTTATCGATTTCCTGAGGCCGACACTTTGAGAGATGCCGGCGTCGGTCGAGCCGATGAACTGGTGGCCTATCGACTTGTCGATGATGAGGTCGCCACACTTCCGGAGCAACTTAGCGCGGCTCGTTATGAGTATTTAGGTGATCGAGCCGACCTTGAGTGGTTTCCAGTTGTCCTGGCAACCGTACTGAGCATAATCTTGCCTGGCCTACTAGCAGTTATTGCGGTGTTTGCGGTTACCTGGAGTGAAAAAAGTCAAAGAAATAGAGCCTTGGTCACCTTGGGCGTCTCCGAGGCAGGTATATTGCGGCTTGCCCTGGCAGACGGGATCGTAATGGCGCTACCCGGAGCGTGCGTCGGTGCGTTTTCGTGGTATCTAATCGCCCCTCATCTGCGGGCAGTCCCATTGGTGGGTACACCAGTTTTGCCTTTTGATCTGTCGCTACCCTGGTATCTCTCAGTTGGAACCATCGTTGGTACGGTCGTGCTGGCTGCCATCGCCTCATTTCTATTGCAGCGGCCTCGCCCTCGGAAAACTGTGAGTTCGTTTAGTCGACCCATTTGGAAACCGTATCTATTCTTGATAGGGCTGGGGTTAGTAGTCGGTGCGGTCTTAGCGTCAAGCGGGGCATTACGACCTCGCCTTTTTATAGGTGGTGTTCTTGTGACCACCGTCGGATTGATTCGGAATCTACCCACGCTGCTGCATGATCTTGGGATGGCTATGGTTCGATTCCGGAGCTCGACGGTGGCGTTGCTTGGGGGACGCTCATTAGCGATGCATGCCACAGTGACGGCAAAAAGTCTCGGAGCGGTGGTGCTACTTGGAGCCCTCATCCCGTTGGCGATGGCCTGGGTCGCAGTTGCTCGTCAACAAGATGAGCCCACTGAACAAAACCGGATGCTTAGCGTGTACGGATTGGCGTCGGACGCAGCGCTGGAGGTTGGTGAGTATTACCAAAGCCCGGTTGTTCTACTCGAACGTGAACCCCGTGACGATGGCGCGTTGCACGGCTATGGCGCATGTCGTGATATCCACGTAATTGAGCCAAGCGCTAGCTGTATTGATGGTGTTGTCAGTGGTTTACGCCCGGGGCCACCAGTTGTTCTTGATTTGTCGAGTCCGCCGGATCATCCTGAGGCAATCTTTCCTTCGAGAACCGGTTCCAATTTAGAAGCAGAAATACGGTCGCTAGCAGTAAATGCAGCTTCGCCGGACTGGCGAGTTTCGTCGGGAAACTACCCCCAAGAGTCCTCTTTGGTGCCGTGGATTCTGGGTGCGGCGCAAATCACAAGCGTTTTTGTATCGGTAGCACTCCTAGCAGCACTTATAGGTCGAGCGCAGGTCACCGCCATTGGGCGTTCTCGGTTGGGAGCGGTTGGCGCTTCGAGGTTGTTGGTCCAAAGGGTGTCCGCAGAAGAGGCAGCCCTGTCAGTGGCCGCAGCGGCAGCTACAGGGCTCATGCTAGGCGTGATACTCGCAACGGGGTTTAGCGTGATTGAACCAACCGCCATGATGCCATGGTCGATCGTAGGTCTCGGGGTTATGGTGGCCGCCGTAGCGTCTTTCATTTCTGCGTTGGTGGCCTGGGCAACGACTCTCGACCCGGCGCTAGTGTGGACTGATCGGAACCATACGGGCTGGTAAAGCACTGTTTGAGTAGCTGACTGGCTCTACTAACTCGTAATTGGTGCAGAGCTGGATAGTGTCGCGAAACCTGGCTCAACTTTGGCGTTGGAGGTACTCGATTAGGCTTTGGCGGCCGCAACAGCCGGGGTTATAAGCCGGATTGTGGCGTTCTTCTACCAGGCGCTCGTGGGGGCAGCCCCCATTGCAGATCTCATAGGTGGGGCACGTCTCTTTGTCGGCCAAGCTGGCTAGGTTCTCTTGTCGGCGATCATCAAGTTTCACGCTGGCGCGGATGTCGTCAAAGCTGTGTGAGTTGATGTTGCCAAAGTAAAAGTCGTCGTCATCAATAAAACGGGCGCAGTGGCCCACGTCCCCGTTTGGTTCCACTACGTAGAAGGTGCCAATGCAGTTACCTGCCAGCATGCAGCTAAACGAGCCTTGGGTCTTAAGTCGGGAAAGCACCGAATCCAGTTCTCGAATCCCGAATCGAAGCCCACGCCTTTGGCGTTCCTCGTAGAGCGCGATCAGAAACTCGTTCAGTTCTTCTTCGTAGATGTAGTCGGTTCCGTTGGGGCCAGCTGGTTCTAAGTGTCCGGGTCGGATGGGGTTTAACCCGCAACCTTCGGCACCGGTAGAGACCAAGAAATCTAAAACGGCCTCAGCCCCGAGCTTGGTCATCGATCGACCTAGTGTGACCAGAACGCCGAAGCGCACCTCATTTCGGCGCAGGTTAGCGAGCCCAGCGTGAACCGCTTCAAAGGTACCCTTGCCAAATTGGTCCACCCTTACCTGGTTGTGAATCTGGGCTGGTCCATCGAGGCTTACGCCAACCGTAAACTTATTGGCAACAAAGAACTGGGCCCATTCGTCGGTTAACAACACCCCGTTGGTTTGCAGCGAGTTGGTTACACGTTGACTCGGCTGGATGTATTGGGCTTGTAGGTCTAAGGCATGCTGGTAGAACTTCCTAGGTAGTACCAGCGGTTCGCCACCGTGCCAGTTAAAGCTAATGACCCGATGTTTCGGATGCTCCAGAGCTTTACGGGTCAGGGCCTCAACCGTTTCGGTGGCCATGGTGTGGCCACTACCGCTTCGCCAATCGTGGCAATAAGTGCAACGCAGATTGCATAAACGAGTGCCTTTAACCGTTAGTTCCACCTGGTAGCCAAGTGGTGGGGGACCACTTGGTCGAGCCTGGGCAGCTTGGGCTTGGGCCAATAGCCCTCGCAGCAGTTCTGTTTCGTTCGTCATACTGACTCCGACCTAAGGGCGAGGCGTGAGAATTGCTATCTAAGCCCAACCGAACGAGCCTCTATTCGGTTGGATCCCAACGGTCCACGTAGGCAGCAAGGTTCCACTTCGGAGTTACGGTTATTGGGCTAAGAATCTTAAATGTCGAATCCTTCAGCGATGGCAGCTTGGGGCCTACCTCGATGTTTGGAAGACCAGTTCCAAATCCTTCCACCTCAGCACTGCTTTCGGCCTGCAACAAAACAGCTCGAAGCAGGGTGCGTTCCCGGTCGGAAAGTGTTCCACCCCAGTCGTGTAACTTTCCTGCAAAGGCGTCGATTTCGGCTTCGGTGAAGTTCTCAAACTCGGTCATGGTTGGCTCCTATTAGCTACGTGAAACTCGCCGGATGTTCTTCGGCACCTAAATAGACAAAACCCGCAGTCAATGGTTACAGCTCACATCATCCCCAATGTTTCGCGACCTCCCGCACTTTGTGGCTCGTGTCGACGTTGTCCAGCTTCAAGGAGCGCTCCGTCGTCTGGGGTGCTACGACGGTGAAATGGCAATAACTTGGCTGCCTATAGTGACCCGATTCGAGCCCGTCGAGTACCATGACAAATATCTCGTAGCTAACTTTGCTAATTGGGGCCACAACCCGGGCGCTAAGACATTGCAAAGTCGCATTGCAACCATTGTTGAAATGCTGCTACGGTATTACCCCTGTGCCCACTAGGTAAGATTCTTGCCTAAAGCGCACACTCCGAATTGTTAAATCGACGTCTGCGAAGGCCCGAAGGGAACCACACAGCAAAACCGAAATGACGCTCCGCTGGGCCTGCCCGCCGGAGCGTTGGCGTGAATGGCATCGACGGCGCTACCACCTTTTGGTATCCGTCGGAAAACCACCACACGCTTTACGAACCAAGAAGGACACAGCCGCAATGGCGAATAAGGCAATCGTCGGCCAAAAGGTCGGCATGACCCAGGTCTGGGATGACGAAAACCGAGTCGTACCCGTGACGCTGGTCAAGGTCGCGCCGTGTCGCGTCGTACAAGTGAAGCGGCCCGATACCGATGGCTACAGCGCCCTGCAGGTAACTTTTGGGCAACGCGATCCTCGTAAACTCAACCAACCGCTTAACGGGCACTACGACAAAGCCGGTGTGGCCCCGGGAACCCGGTTGGTTGAACTGCGCCTTGAAGACGTAAGCGCATACGACATCGGCCAAGAAATCGCGGTAGATATTCTCTCGGCCGGGGAACTAGTTGATGTAACGGCCGTGAGTAAAGGTAAAGGCTTTGCTGGCGCGATGAAGCGTCACAACTTTGCCGGTCAGAATGCCTCTCACGGTAACCACCGTGCCCACCGCAAGCCAGGTTCAGTTGGAAACGCGGCAACCCCTGGCCGTGTCTTTAAAGGCACCCGTATGGCTGGGCGAACTGGTGCTGAGAAGGTAACCACCCAGAATCTGACGGTGGTCCAGGCCGATGCCGAGCGTGAACTTCTCCTAATCAAAGGCTCTATTCCAGGCCCCAAAGGCGGTCTCGTCTTAATCCGCGACGCTGTGAAGGGTGGCAACTAATGAGTTCTTTAACGGTTAAAACCGCCGACGGAGGCTCCGCAGGCGAAGTGGAACTGAACGAAACCTATTTCGGTATTGAGCCAAACGTGCCGGTGATGCACCAAGTGGTAACAGCTCAACTAGCTGCCCGTCGTTCTGGTACCCAAAGCACTAAGACTCGTGCTGAGGTCCGGGGTGGTGGCATTAAGCCTTGGAAACAAAAAGGCACCGGTCGTGCTCGCCAAGGTTCTATCCGTTCTCCTCAATGGCGCGGTGGTGGCGTTGCTCTTGGCCCTAAGCCCCGCAGCTATGCCCAGCGCACCCCTAAGAAGATGATCAACCTGGCTCTTCGTTCCGCTCTCTCCGATCGGGCTGCTGAAGGTCGCGTGGTTGTGGTCGACAACTTCACTTTTGAACGGCCCAATACCAAAGCTGCCCTGGCTACTCTTGAAGCTTTGGGAATTAACGACAAAGCCCTAATCGTTCTTGGTGATGACGATGTTATTGCCGCTAAGAGCTTCTCGAACCTGCAAAGCGTGCAGCTAATTCATGCGGCCGAGCTCAACGCCTACGACGTACTTTGTAACGATTGGTTGGTGTTCACCAAGGCCACACTGCCCACCGGCGACCCAGCCGATAACTCCGCTACTTCAACCAGCGAGGACGACCAGTGAAGGATCCCCGCGACGTAATTCTCGAGCCGGTAGTGAGCGAAAAAGCTTATGGCCTAATCGAAGACAACGTCTACACCTTTAAGGTCGCTTCGTCGGCCTCTAAGCCCGAAATTCGCGATGCCGTTCAGGCCATCTTCGACGTGAAGGTCACCAACGTGAACACGCTGGTGCGCAAAGGCAAGCGTCGTCGTGACCGTCGCACCGGAATTTACAGCAAGCGCCCCAATATCAAACGGGCCATAGTCACCCTCGCCGAGGGCGACTCGATCGACATCTTCGACGCCTAGGAACGACATGGCATTACGTAAGCGCAAGCCCACCAGCCCCGGTCGTCGGTTCCAAACCGTCTCGGACTTTTCCGAGATCACCCGCTCGACCCCTGAGAAATCTCTACTGGCCCCCAAGAACCGCACCGGTGGTCGAAACGCCTACGGGCGTAAAACGGCCCGTCACCGTGGTGGCGGACATAAGCAGCAATATCGCATTATTGACTTCAAGCGCACCAAAGATGGTGTACCCGCTAAAGTGGCCGCCATCGAATACGACCCTAACCGCACGTGTCGTATCGCACTGTTGCACTACCTAGACGGCGAGAAGCGATACATCTTGGCCCCCAAGAATGTGAAGGTTGGCGACACCCTGGCTTCGGGCCAAGGCGCCGACATTCGCCCCGGTAACGCCCTACCAATGCGTTACATTCCGGTTGGTACCACGGTTCACAACGTGGAGCTTCGCCCAGGCCAAGGCGGCCGTATGGCACGCAGCGCCGGTTCCAGCGTGCAGCTAGTAGCCAAAGAAGGCGCTTACGCCACTTTGCGTCTACCTTCAAGTGAAATGCGTCGAGTGCCTATCGACTGTCGCGCCACTGTCGGCGAGGTTGGCAACTCCGAGCACGAGCTCATCAAGATTGGTAAGGCGGGTCGAAGCCGCTGGAAGGGTGTCCGCCCACAAACCCGTGGTGTGGCCATGAACCCAGTCGATCACCCCCATGGTGGTGGTGAAGGTAAGACCTCTGGTGGTCGTCACCCAGTTTCTCCTTGGGGTAAGCCCGAAGGTCGTACTCGCAATAAGAACAAACCCTCTCAAGCACTAATCGTCCGCCGCCGACGTACCCGCGGCTCCCGGAGGTAATCGGTATGCCCCGTAGCGTCAAAAAGGGCCCATTCGTCGATGATCATCTATTGAAGAAGATCGACGCCTTGAACGAGAAGAATGAGAAAAAGGTCATCAAGACTTGGTCTCGTCGTTCAACCATCTTGCCCGACATGGTGGGTCACACCATTGCCGTGCACGACGGACGCAAGCACGTCCCGGTATATGTAACCGAGTCGATGGTTGGCCACAAGCTCGGCGAATTCGCACCCACTCGCACCTTCCGATTCCACGCTGGACAAGAGCGGGGTGGCCGTCGATGACTGGTATTAAGACCAACGAGCGTCCCGGCACTCGCGCTCAGTATCGCTACGCACGTATGTCGCCGACTAAGGCTCGAGCGGTGCTCGATCTAATCCGCGGGAAAGCCATTGGCGAAGCCGACGAAATTCTGGCCTTTAGCGAACGCAGCGCGGCTGCGGTAATCCGCAAGGTGCTCGATTCGGCGATTGCTAATGCCGAGCACAACGATGAGATTGCAGCCGATGAGCTTTACGTCTCAGCCTGCTATGCCGATGAAGGGCCAACACTTAAGCGTTGGCGTCCACGAGCTCGTGGTCGTGCCACCCGTATCCGCAAGCGCACCTCACATATCACCATCATTGTGAGTCGTCTCTCCGAAGAAGAGATTGCTCGTCGTCGTGCTATCGAAGAGGCGATTCGAGAGTCTCGCTCAGGCCAAGGTGCTGCCCGCGCCGCACGCTCAGCCAAAGACGCCGCCGATGCTCGTGCCCGTCGAGTGGCTAAGAGCCGCGACGCCAAGGCCGCTAGCGAAGCCGAAAAAGAAGCTGAAGTAGCCGACGAGGAACTTGTTGATACCGACGCCGCTACCGAAGTAAACGCAGAGGTCGATACCCAAACCACCGAAGTCGATGCCGCCCCGGCCGACGCCGAAGTGGAAGCTGTTGCAGCTGACACAACCGACGAAGCAGCAGCCAACGATGAGGCTTCTTCCCCTGAGGAAGCTGGCGACGGCGAAGAGAAGGATCAGTAATGGGTCAAAAAGTTCATCCCTACGGTTTCCGTCTAGGAGTCACCACCGATTGGAAGTCACGCTGGTTTGCGAACCGCGACGAATACGCCGACTTTGTGAATCAAGACTGGAAGATTCGTGACTATCTGATGACCGAATTGCCTCACGCTGCAATTAGTCGAATCGAGGTGGAGCGTACTCGCGACCGTTTACGGGTTGATGTGCACACCGCTCGACCTGGCATTGTCATCGGTCGTCGTGGCAGCGAAGCCGATCGTCTTCGTAACGGTCTTTCAAAGCTGAGCGGCAACAATAAGGTGCAGCTCAACATCCAAGAAATCAAACAGCCTGAACTCGACGCTGCTTTGATCGCCCAAGGTGTGGCTGATCAATTGGCAGGCCGTGTTGCTTTCCGCCGTGCTATGAAACGTGCCGTGCAAAACGCTCAAAAGGCCGGTGCCCTCGGTATTCGTGTGCAGTGCGCTGGTCGCTTGGGTGGTGCTGAAATGTCACGCACCGAGTGGTATCGCGAAGGCCGTGTGCCGCTACACACCTTGCGCGCCGACATTGACTACGGTTTCCGTGAAGCGAAAACCAGCTATGGCCGTATCGGCGTAAAAGTTTGGATTTATAAGGGCGATATTCTGCCCTACAAGAGTGAGAGCGACGACAAGGTTTCTCGCGAAGCTGCGCTCGCCGCAGGAGACTCGGCAGGCGATGCTCGTCCTCGCAAGGTGGTTTCTTCGGCCGCCGCTCGCCGACGTCCCGAAGAACCTGAAGCTACACCCGAAGCTGGGCACGAAGAAGCCCCGCTTATTAAAGAAGCTGACCCCGATTTCGAACGTCTATTGGCGGAAGAAGAAGAAATCGAACGTTCGGTTCGTGACCATTATGAAACTCCACACTTCCGCCCTGGGGATGGTGATTAATCATGTTGATGCCAAAGAAGGTTAAACACCGCAAGCACCATCGTGGCCGCATGACCGGTAACGCAAAAGGTGCCACCACTGTTAGCTTCGGCGACTTTGGTATCCAGGCTTTGGAACCCGGTTGGATTACGGCCCGCCAAATTGAAGCGGCTCGTATTGCCATGACCCGCCACATCAAACGAGGTGGCAAGGTGTGGATCAACGTGTTTCCTGACAAGCCCGTAACTCAAAAGCCTGCTGAAACTCGCATGGGTTCTGGCAAAGGTAACCCCGAACGTTGGGTAGCCGTAGTAAAGCCGGGCCGTGTGTTGTTCGAGCTTTCCTATCATGACCCTGAAATTGCACGGGCTGCTATTGAAAGAGCCATTCAGAAGCTTCCGATTAAAGCTCGCTTTGTCGAGCGTCAGGAAGGATTCTAAGAATGGCAAAGCAAAATAAAGTTGCACAGTTGTCTGACACTGAGCTTGATGAAGCTCTGTCAAACGCAAAAGCTGAGCTATTTAACCTTCGTTTCCAACATGCCACTGGCACCCTAGAAAACTACTCACGCTTGCGTGAAGTGCGTCGGGAAGTGGCTCGTGTGAACACCGAATTGCGCGTTCGTGAGATCGCCGCGGCTGAGGCTATTGCTCGGAAGGAGATGGCCTGATGGCCGAAGAAACATCCACGGACGTCGCCGCCGAGCGCTACAACCCGCGCAAGGTACGTGAAGGTATCGTGACTTCAAACGCCATGGAAAAGACGGCCGTTGTTTCGGTTACCGATCGGGTACGTCACCCCCGGTACGGCAAGACCGTGCAGCGCACCACTAAGTTCCATGTGCACGACGAAACAAACGACTTGCGTCTTGGTGATCGGGTGCGGATTCAAGAAACCCGTCCTATTTCGAAGCTCAAGCGTTGGCGGATTCTGGAAATCTTGGAGCGCGCACGATGATTCAACAAGAAACTCGACTTCGCGTTGCCGATAACTCCGGTGCCCGCGAAATTCTCTGTATCAAAGTGCTAGGCGGAACTAGCCGTCGCTACGCAGGAATCGGCGATGTCATTGTGGCCACGGTCAAAGATGCCCTACCCGGAGCAGCCGTGAAAAAGGGTGATGTCGTTAAATGCGTTGTCGTACGCACCAAGAAAGAACGTCGCCGCGCCGATGGTTCTTACATTCGCTTCGACGAAAATGCAGCGGTGCTAATCAACGACAACCTGCAACCTCGCGGCACCCGTATCTTTGGCCCGGTGGGCCGCGAACTTCGAGATAAGAAGTTCATGCGTATCGTTTCTCTCGCCCCGGAGGTGCTCTAAAAACATGGGCGCCATGAAAATTCGTGCCGGTGATCGCGTTGTGGTCTTGGCCGGTAAAGACAAAGGTAAAGAAGGCGTGGTTTCACGCACTCTGCCCAAAGACGGCAAAGTTGTGGTAGGCGGCGTCAACGTGGCTCGCAAACACCAAAAGCCCACTTCGGCAACCACCCAAGGTGGCATTCTCGACATTGAAATGCCCATTGACGTTTCAAACGTTGCCATCATCAGCCCCAAAGACGGTAAAGCCACTCGCATTGGCTTCCGAGTGGAAGCTGACGGTTCCAAGGTTCGCATCTGCAAGCGCACAGGAGTAGAGATCAAGTGACGACATCTACCTATGCTGCGCCCCGGTTAAAGCAGCGCTACAACGATGAGCTGCGTGACCGTTTGCAGGCCGAACTTGGTCTAAGCAACGTCATGCAAGTACCAACCTTCGAAAAAATTGTGGTGAATATTGGTGTTGGTGAAGCTACTTCACAAGCCAAGCTGCTAGAAGGTGCCCTGGAAGACTTGGCCATTATCTCCGGCCAGCGTCCAGTCATCACTCGAGCCAAGAAATCCATTGCAGGTTTCAAGCTCCGTGAAGGCAACCCCATTGGGGTGAAAGTGACTCTGCGGGGTGACCGCATGTGGGAGTTCTTCGATCGGCTGATTAGCCTCGCAGTTCCCCGTATCCGCGACTTTCGCGGACTACCCACCAAGTCGTTCGACGGGCATGGCAACTACACCTTTGGTGTGACTGAACAGTTGATTTTCCCAGAGATTGATTATGACAAGGTAACCGTGACACGAGGTATGGATATCACCATCGTGACCACCGCAAAGACTGACTCTGAAGGGCGTGCACTATTGGCTGCCTTCGGATTCCCGTTCCGACGTGAGGGGCAGTAATGGCCAAGAAGGCTTTAATTAACAAGCAACAAAAAACCCCTAAGTTCAAGGTCCGGGCCTACACACGCTGCCGCCGTTGCGGTCGGCCTCGTTCGGTCTTTAAGAAGTTCGGACTGTGTCGAATTTGTTTGCGGGAAATGGTTCATTCTGGCGAATTGCCAGGTGTGAAGAAGTCGAGCTGGTGAGGAGGTAAGACGATGACAATGACAGATCCCATCGCCGATATGCTCACTCGTCTGCGCAATGCCAATGTGGCTATGCACGACGATGTGGCCATGCCTTCCTCCAAGCTGAAGGAAGCTTTGGCTGAGCTGCTGCTCAAAGAAGGCTATATCGACGGCTTCAATGCCATAGACAACGATTCACGCCCTGGTCGTACTCTTACCATTACCATGAAGTACTCCCAGGATCGTGCCCGTATTATCTCTGGGCTTCGCCGTATTTCTAAGCCTGGTCTGCGCATCTATACCAAGGCCGGCGAGATTCCTCGGGTGCTTGGCGGTTTGGGTGTAGCAGTTGTATCTACAAGTCAAGGATTGATGACCGACCGCGAAGCTCGCAAGCGTCGCATGGGTGGCGAAATCCTTTGTTACGTTTGGTGAGGAAGGCAAAATGTCAAGAATAGGTTTGTCTCCAGTAGCTCTGCCCGCCGGGGTTGAGGTCACCGAAAAAAATGGGTCGGTAACGGTAAAAGGACCGAAAGGTACTCTAAGTTACGACCTGCCAGAGTTTGTCAGCCTGCGTCAAGAAGAGCAGCAGATCGTGCTGGAACGAAACGAAGAGTCGCGCGACGCCAAAGCTATGCATGGTCTCGCTCGTTCGTTGGTTGCCAACATGGTCGTTGGGGTTAGCGAAGGTTTTCGCAAAGACCTTGAAATTGTCGGTGTTGGTTACCGGGCCTCAGCCAAGTCATCCAGTGTGATTGATTTGGCCCTGGGCTTTAGCCATCCGGTGAGTATCGAGGCCCCCGAGGGTGTCACCTTTGAGGTCCCTTCGCCTACCAACATTGGTGTAATTGGTATCGACAAGCAGGTAGTGGGGCAGGTAGCTGCCGACATTCGCGCTCTGCGTAAGCCCGAGCCCTATAAGGGTAAAGGCGTTCGATACGCCGGAGAACGGGTGTTGCGCAAGGCCGGTAAGACGGCTAAGTAGCCCAAGAAGCGAGAAGAACAAGAATGAGCGATAGCGCTAAAGTTAAAAGAGAGGCCAGAATCCGTCGGCATCGTCGGGTTCGCAAGAAGGTCTTGGGCACGGCCGAACGTCCTCGTCTCGCTGTGTTTCGATCCAACAAGAATATTTCAGCTCAGGTCATCGATGACCGTCGGGGTCACACCCTGGCGGCGGCTTCATCGCTAGAAGCCGATCTTGGTGACATGGCGGGTGCCAGTAGAGAAGCGGCGACTAAGGTTGGTGCTTTGTTGGCGGCACGTGCCAAAGAGGCTGGCATTGATCAAGTAGTTTTCGACCGTGGCGGTTACCGCTACCACGGCCGTATTGCAGCCCTAGCTGATGCTGCCCGTGACGCCGGACTGGAGTTCTAATGGCAACAAACCGAAATTCGGCCAACGACGCCCAACTGCGTGAGTCGCGGGTAATCGACATCAACCGTGTAGCCAAAGTGGTTAAGGGCGGTCGTCGGTTCTCTTTCACGGCGTTGGTAGTAATTGGCGATGGCAATGGTCGGGTTGGCCTGGGTTATGGCAAAGCCAAAGAAGTACCCCTAGCAATTCAAAAAGGCACCGAAGAAGCACGTAAAAATCTCTTCACAGTGCCCCTAGCTGGCACCACGATCGTGCACTCTGTGACTGGTCGCGTTGGTGGAGCCCGTGTGCTGTTGAAGCCTGCTGCTGAAGGTACCGGGGTCATTGCCGGTGGTGCCGCACGTGCAATTTTGGAAGAAGCTGGCATTGGTGATGTGTTGTGTAAGTCACTTGGTTCCTCCAACCACGTGAACGTCGCTCGTGCCACCATTGACGGTTTGCGTGCCCTGCGACGTCCCGACGAAATTGCCAAGATGCGCGGTCTCGACCCAGAAGATTGCATTCCTGGCGGTTTGCTTCGTGCCTATCGCGAAAGCGAGCGCGGCCCAGCCCCTGAACCATTTGAGGTGGCATAGCCATGGCACAATTAGTTGTTACCCAAATCCGTTCCGCCATTGGTACAAAACCCAAACAACGCGGAACCTTACGTGCACTCGGTCTACGTCGCTTGGGGGCTACTAACACCCTGCCCGACCGTCCCGAAATTCGTGGCATGCTGTCGCGGGTACCGCACTTGGTAACTGTGGAAGAGGTTTCAGAATGAAAATCCACGATCTCAAGCCGGCTGAGGGTTCCAACCGTCGCCGCAAACGAGTAGGTCGCGGTATCGGTGGCGTTGGCGGTAAGACTGCTGGTCGCGGTACTAAAGGTCAAAGAGCTCGTAACACCGTACCGGTAGGTTTCGAGGGTGGTCAGAACCCACTGCACATGCGGGTACCGAAGCTTAGGGGCTTCAAGAACCCGTTCCGGGTGGAGTATCAGGCCGTTAACCTTGACACACTCACTGAAAGTGGACTCACTGAAGTTTCACCCGAGTCGCTGTATCAGCGTGGCCTAGTTGGCAAGGGTGCTTACGTGAAGATCCTCGGCCGAGGCGAAGTTTCTGCTGCGCTTACGGTCAAGGTGCATGCGGTTTCGAAATCTGCTGAAGCTGCGATCACCGCAGCTGGAGGCACCATCGAGATAGTTCCAATGCCTTTTGGTCATGGACGTCCGCCCGCCAAGGGCAACGCTCACACCAACCGCTAAAATACGCGGTGCCGCCGGTGAATTCCGGTGGCACCATTTTTATTAACTATCCTGTCGTAAAGCTGACAGTTATCTAGTGCTTTGAAGGTGAGGAAGGTCACGTGCTGACGACCCTGAGGAATATGTTCAAGGTCCCCGACCTGCGCAACAAGATCCTCTTCACCGTGGCGATGATCGCCATCTACCGTTTTGGATCCCATGTGCCAGTGCCAGGTCTCGACCTTGACCAGCTGGCCATTTTGCGTACCCAGGCCGAAAGCGGTGGCGCTTTGGGCTTCTTGCAACTTTTCTCGGGTGGTGCGCTAACCAACTTCTCGGTGTTCGCGTTAGGCATCATGCCTTACATCACGGCCTCGATCATTATGCAGATCTTGACCGTGGTAATTCCGCGTTTAGAACAGTGGCAAGAACAAGGTGCGGTGGGACAACGCAAGATGACCCAATGGACACGTTATTTAACGGTGGCCATTGCGGTATTGCAATCCACTAGCTTTACCTTCTTGTTTGCTAACGGTGGCGGTGGCTTCATTAGTGGCGATTTAGCGCTCCTAACCGAGTTCACCATTCCACGCGTACTGCTAATCGTCATCACTATGACTGCTGGTACCGCCTTGATCATGTGGATGGGCGAAACCATTACCCAGCGTGGGATCGGCAACGGCATGTCGCTTATCATCTTCGCTTCGGTTATCAGTCGATTCCCCGCCCAAGGCGCACAAATTCGTGCCGAGTCGGGCGATGTCACATTAACTTTCGTGGTCATCATCTTGGCTTTGGTCCTCTCGGCCATCGTGTTTGTGGAACAAGGTCAGCGTCGGATCCCGGTCCAGTTTGCCAAGCGTGTGGTGGGTCGCCGTATGTACGGCGGTCAAAACACCTACATCCCACTGAAGGTGAACCAGTCAGGTGTAATCCCGGTAATCTTTGCCAGCTCGGTGCTATACCTGCCGCTTCTCGCTTCACAAGTCTTGCCCAATAGTGGTTGGGGTGACGCCGTACGTCGTTGGGTGAACGACAACCTTTTGGCCCCCGACAATATCTTTTACATCATTATCTTTGGGTTGCTGATCGTCGGATTCGCCTATTTCTACACGGCCATAACTTTCGACCCGGCCAAACAAGCAGATTCGTTGCGCAAGCAGGGTGGATTCATTCCAGGTATCCGTCCTGGCATTCAAACCGAACAATATTTCGCTCGGGTCTTGTCACGAATCACGTTGCCGGGTGCACTCTTCATTGCGGTGGTAGCCCTGGTTCCTGACATTGTTCTTGGCCAGGTAACTAGCGGCAGCCAGTCGCAGTTTGCTTTCGGTGGTATTTCGCTCTTGATTGCTGCTGGTGTGGCCCTTGAAACCGTTAAACAAATCGATAGTCAGCTGATGATGCGCAACTACGAAGGATTCTTAAAATGAGCGCAGTGAGACTGGTGCTGCTTGGCCGCCAAGGCGCTGGCAAAGGCACGCAGGCCGTTAAATTGTCGGAACACTACGGCGCCCCACATATCAGTACCGGTGACATGCTGCGAAGTGCCGTGGAAGAAGGCACCGAATTTGGTCGCCAAGCCGGCGAGATTATGGACCGCGGAGATTTGGTACCCGACGACGTAATGGTCGGAGTGGTAACCGAACGCTTGGCCAAAGACGATGCTGTGGCTAGTGGCTACCTGCTTGATGGTTTCCCTCGCACTGTCGCCCAAGCCGAAGCCTTAGCTGCTATGCCCAATGGCGATGCGTTGCAAGCGGTGGTCAACATTGACGTACCACTTGATGAAGTCCGTACCCGTATGCAGCTTCGGGCCCGCGCCGACGATACCCCAGAAGCAATTGATCGCCGTTTAGCTCTGTACGAAGCCCAAACTGAACCGCTAATCCGCTTTTATGAAGAACGCGACATGCTGCTCGTGGTTGATGGGCTTGGCACCGTCGATGAAATCTTCGCCCGGCTGGTGGAAGCTATCGATCGGATCCGGCCAGTTCTATGAGACGAGGGGGCGTACCCCGTCGTACGAAGGATGAGATCAAGAAAATGCGGCGTGCCGGTCGAGTGGTGGCGGAAATGCATCACGACATTCGCGCCGCTATCCGTCCCGGCGTTACCACAGCCGAACTAGATCAGATTGGCCGTGAGGTGCTGGAACGCCGAGGGGCCACCTCTAATTTTTTAGGTTACGGTTCGCCACCGTTTCCAGCGGTAATATGCGCCTCGCCAAATGACATGATTGTGCATGGCATTCCGAACGATGTGCCGCTAGAAGAAGGCGACATCATCTCCATCGATTGCGGCGCAGTCGTAGATGGATGGCACGGAGATGCGGCTTTCACCGCTCCGGTTGGCACGGTCGCAAGACCAGTGCTGCGCTTATTGGAAGTCACAGAAGCCTCACTCAAAGCCGGTATTGCCCAACTACAACCCGGCAATCGTTTAGGCGATTTAGGCCAAGCGATCCAAGGCGTAGCGGAAGCGGCCGGATTTTCAGTGGTTCGAGAATACGTGGGGCATGGCATCGGGGAAGCTATGCACGAATACCCCGACGTCCCGAACTTTGGACGTGCCGGTCGCGGTTTAAAAATCCAAGAAGGCAATGTCTTTGCTGTGGAACCAATGCTGAACGCCGGAACGGCTGAAACGGCATTGTTAGATGACGATTGGTCGGTTGTTACTGCCGATGGGCAACTCTCGGCACATTTTGAACACACAATCGCAGTTGGCGCCAATGGCCCTGAAATTCTTACTCTGCTGTGAACACCAAAGTGACCTGCTTTGACAAGTGGTGCACGCTATCGATCCATGGCGGCATATAATAGCCGGTTTGAAGTTGGCCAATCGGGATAGTTGCGCTAACGTATAACTTCGGTCTTGTTCCGGGCTCTTTCATGGTGCCTGGTGGCAAGAGAAATGGTTTGATCTGGAGGACAGCCCTGGCTAAGCCCAAAGAAGACGCGATCGTTCTAGAAGGAACGGTCATCGAGCCACTACCCAACGCCATGTTTCGGGTAGAGCTCGAAAATGGCCACAAGGTGTTGGCCCATATTTCCGGCAAGATGCGGATGCACTACATCCGTATTCTCCCAGGAGATCGCGTCCAAGTAGAGCTCACGCCTTACGACTTGTCCCGCGGTCGCATCACTTACCGCTATAAGTAATTTGTCCTGTTCTTGACAGGATCGACCCCGACGCCGTGGGCGTTTGGTTCCTGAAGGATCTTTTATGAAGGTACGACCCAGCGTTACGAAGATGTGTGAGAACTGCAAGGTGGTGCGCCGTACCGGCACCGTACGCGTTATTTGCACAAATCCTCGACACAAGCAGAGGCAAGGCTGAAATGGCACGAATCTCAGGCGTAGACATTCCACGTGAGAAGCGGCTTGTAATCGCACTCACCTATATCTACGGAATTGGGCCAACCACCGCTGCACAAATTTGTGCCGCTACATCGATTGATGAAAGCACACGTGTCCGCGACTTAACCGACGAAGAAGTCAACCAGATCCGTACCTGGATCGACTCTAACCTGAAGGTTGAAGGTGACCTTCGTCGTGACGTATCGCAGGACATCAAGCGCAAGATGGAGATTGGTTGCTACCAAGGCATCCGTCATCGCCGCGGTCTTCCGGTCCGTGGTCAGCGCACCCACACCAATGCCCGTACCCGCAAGGGTCCTAAGCGGACCGTTGCTGGCAAGAAGAAGGTCCGTTAACGGATTTGATTACCTCGACTACCACTCTTTGGAGTATTAAGTAATGGCCAAGAGCAGCCCTGGAGGGCGGCGACCACGTAAACGTGAACGGAAAAACGTTACGTACGGTATTGCCCACATCAAGAGTTCGTTTAACAACACGATCATTTCGATCTCCGATCAAGACGGCAACACCCTTTCTTGGGCATCTGCTGGCGCTGTCGGATTTAAAGGTTCGAAAAAGTCCACCCCGTATGCCGCACAGATGGCCGCAGAGAATTGTGCCCGTGCCGCTATGGAACATGGAGTTCGCAAAGTGGACGTGGTAGTTAAAGGCCCCGGTTCGGGCCGTGAAACCGCCATTCGCTCTATTCAAAACACCGGAATTGAAGTCACGGGTATTAAAGACATCACTCCCGTGCCGCACAACGGCTGTCGTCAACCCAAGCGCCGGAGAGTCTGACATGTCACGTTACACCGGCCCTAAGGCCCGTATTTCACGACGTCTTGGTACCAACATTTGGGGTACCGAGGGCGAAAACAAGGCCATGGAAAAGCGGCCATACCCACCGGGTGAACACGGTCGTACCCGTCGTCGTGGCAACGCTTCGGAATATTTGCTGCAGCTCCAAGAGAAGCAGAAGGCCCGTATGACCTACGGCCTGACCGAACGCCAATTCCGTAACCTGTACAAAGAGGCCAACCGCAAAGAAGGGGTTACTGGTGAAACCATGCTCCAGTTCCTCGAACTTCGGTTAGACAACGTTGTATACCGCGCTGGTTGGGCTGCCACTAGGCCCCAAGCTCGCCAGTTTGTGAATCACGGTCACGTGAAGGTCAACGGCAAGCGGGTTGATATTCCCAGCTACCGGGTTCGTAAGGGCGATGTTATCGAACTTAAAGACGCCTCCCGTGAGATGGTAGTGGTCACCTTTAATCTCGATGTTCTTTCTCGTACCCCAGCCCCGTGGCTCGAAGTTGCTGACGGTGGTTTCCAGGTAACAATTCGCGAGCTACCACTTCGTGAACACGTGGACGTTCAGGTACGTGAACAGCTCATTGTCGAGTTGTACTCCAAGTAATTAGCTCTTACAGCCATCTCCCGCCTTTTAGAGGTACTTTCTAAATGCTCGTCATTCAGCGCCCAACGATCGAAGCCCTTGGAGACGGTGACACGGCTCGCGCTTTGTTCGCCGTTGGTCCCCTAGAGCCTGGCTTTGGGTTCACTATTGGCAACTCGCTTCGTCGTACGTTGCTTTCATCTATCCCTGGTGCCGCGGTTACTCAGGTTCGTTTCGACGATGCTCTCCACGAGTTCGACACCATTCCCGGCGTAGTCGAAGACGTAACCGACATCATCTTAAACTTGAAGGACCTCGTGCTCCGCGTAGAAAGCGGTGAGCCGGTGGTGCTTCGTTTAGATGTGACCGGACCTAAAGACGTCACCGCTGCCGATATTGCCACCACATCAGATGTTGAGGTTCTGAACCCCGAACTGGCCATCGCTACCATTTCGGGTTCGGCTCGCTTGGCTCTCGATATCACGGTGGCTCAAGGCCGTGGCTATGCCACCGCCGAACAAAACAAGCGTTCCACCACTATCGGGGTTATCCCGGTCGACTCAATTTTCTCACCGGTACGTCGCGTCACCTTCGATGTTGAAGCGGCCCGTGTTGAACAATCAACGGCCTATGACCGTTTGGTGCTCGACATTGAAACTGATGGTTCCATCTCAGCTCGCGATGCTTTGGCTTCAGCCGGCGCCACGCTACGTGCTTTGGTGCAACTAGTAGAAGAGATGAGCGACGAACCTCAAGGTTTGGAACTCGGCGAAATTAGTGTCACCGGCTCGGGGTCTCCAGACCTCGACCTTCCTATCGACGACCTCGAACTATCAGAACGTCCTCGCAACTGTCTCAAGCGAGCACAAATCGAGACCATCGGCGAACTTCTCACCAAGTCTCATGAAGATCTTTTGTCGATCACAAACTTTGGTCAGAAGTCTCTCGATGAGGTAACTGCAAAACTCGATGAGCGGGGTTTGAAGCTCCGCGGAGAGGACTGATTCAATCATGCCAGCCACTCCTAAGAAGGGCCGCCGTTTTGGCGGTAGCGCTTCTCACCAACGTCTTATGATGGCCAACTTAGTAGCATCGCTAATCGCTGCTGAGGGCATCGTAACCACCGAAGCCAAGGCTCGCGCCGTGCGTCCGGTGGCCGAAAAGATGATTACCAAGGCCAAGGAAGGCGGTATACACAACCGTCGTCAGGTCGTGGCATTCCTAGGTGATGAAGAAGTTGCGGCCAAACTCTTTGACGAGGTCGGCCCCCGCTACGCAGAACGGCCCGGCGGCTATACCCGTATCTTGAAGCTTGGTCCTCGCTCCGGCGACAATGCGCCTACAGCTCGTATCGAGCTGGTTTAGTCTGCGGAACCCCAAGTCGTAGTGGTATTGGGTCTGAATGTCCCAATCACTTTTTGATACCCCCACTCTGTTCGATGCCGGCGAGGAAACCGCCGGCATCGGCGCGCCCGAGGACACCGTTACGGCGCGTTTATTGGTGGCCTACCACGGCGCTGCTTTCCACGGCTTTGCCATTAACGTTGGTGTTCCGACAGTCGGGGGCGCCATTCGTGATGCGGCAGAACGCTTCTTGGGACACGAAGTACATTTAGCTGTTGCTGGCCGTACCGATAAGGGTGTACATGCCTGGGGCAATGTGGTGAGTTTCAAAGCCAACGCCTCGCGCTACGAGCCCACAGCATTCCAGGCGGCACTCAACAAGATGCTCTCGCCTCACATCGTGGTGCGTCAGGCCAGCGTGGCGCGACCGGGCTTCAACGCCCGTTTCTCAGCCCGAAGTCGAAGCTACCGTTATCTCATCCACAACGCAGCTTTGCCTAGCCCTTTCTTGGTTGATCGGGCTTGGCACATCGAAAAGCCGCTGAAGTTGGCTCTTTTGCAAATGGCTGGTGATCCGCTCCTAGGTGAGCACGATTTCACCTCGTTTTGTCGCAAACCAAAACCAGTTGAGGGTAAAATACCTTCTTTGGTCCGTAGAATTACGTCGCTACAGTGGGACCAACCAGAAGCCGATTTGTTGCGCTTAACAATTGTGGCCAGCGGATTTTGTCACCAGATGGTTCGTAGCATTGTAGGCCTGTTAGCTGAATGTGGCCTAGGAGCCAAACATCCCGGCGATGTTTTAAGCATTCTTCGAGCTCGTGATCGCTCCGCTGCGAGCCAGTTAGCACCGCCACAAGGTTTAACGCTTTGGCATGTTGATTATGAGGGAGAGTAAGCTATTCCGGTATTTGCCTTTAGGCTTATCTACGGCATAGAGTTTCTCGTTGCCCCTAAGGCGGGTTCAGCGATGGCCCCATGCTTCGGCCAGACTCAGAACATTTTCTCGAACACCCCAGGAAGTTAACGCGTGCGTACCTTTACCCCTCGACCCGGCGACATCCAGCGCAACTGGTACGTCATCGACGCCGAAGATCTAGTGCTTGGCCGTTTGGCTACCGAAGTAGCACGCCTTCTTCGGGGTACCCATAAGCCCACCTTCGCCCCCCATGTCGACGGCGGCGACCATGTAATCGTGGTTAACGCCGACAAGGTAGTGCTCAGCGCCGACAAAGCCGGTACCAAGCGTGTTTGGCGTCACTCTGGCTATCCGGGCGGTATCAGCTCACGCAGCTATGCCGACGAATTGGCACGTTCGCCAGAAGATGCCATTCGTCGCACCGTTCGTGGCATGTTGCCTAAGAATCGTTTGGGTGCTGCGATGCTCGGAAAACTCAAGGTTTACGCTGGCCCTACCCACCCGCACGCTGCACAAACTCCGAACGAGCTTGTGCTCAACCAGGCCCGTCGGGTCGAGGCCTAGCGAGCTTAGGTTCTCTTTAAGGACATTGATTTAATGACTTTGCCACTTGTTCAAGCAACCGGTCGTCGTAAGCGAGCGGTGGCGCGTGTACGTTTCCGTCCTGGAACTGGAAAAATCACGGCCAACGGTCGCCCGCTCGAAGAATACTTTCCGCGGGCCACCCACCGAATGATCCTCTCGGAACCGTTAAATGTCACCGAGACGAATGAGGTTTACGACATCGACCTGAACGTGCATGGCGGTGGCCCTTCCGGTCAAGCTGGCGCCGTTCGTTTGGCGGTTGCTCGTGGCCTGATCGAACTCGATGAAGATTTGCGCCCAGTCCTTAAGCGGGCGGGCTTCCTTACTCGAGATGCTCGTGAGAAGGAATCTAAGAAGTACGGTCTGAAGAAGGCCCGCAAGGCGCCTCAGTACTCGAAGCGTTAAGCTTTCTTTTAAAAATTGGCCACCAAGATAGTGTTATCTGGTGGCCAATTTCGCGTATAAAGGTCGTGAATAGCATATGACTCTTCGCTTCGGTACTGACGGCGTTCGAGGTGTGGCCAACGTCGAGCTCACCCCCGAATTAGCTATGGCGCTGGGCCGAGCAGCTGCCAGAGTTCTTGATGCTGGCCGGGTAGGGCGAGTGGTGATTGGGCGTGATACCCGACATTCCGGTCCTATGATTGAAGCCGCCCTAGCAGCCGGTTTCGCTGCCGAGGGTGTCGATGTTGATCTTCTAGGTGTAGTACCGACGCCCACAATTGCTTGGGTTTGTGCTGCCGATGGGTTACCCGGTGCAGTAATTTCTGCCTCACATAACCCGTTTTCTGACAACGGCATCAAGCTTTTTGCAGCGGGCGGAATGAAGCTTAGCGACGCCGATGAAGAACGCCTGGAACTTCAGGTTGAGAATCTGCTCCGTGGCGGCCCCGAGACCGACGACGTCACGCCACCAGCAGGCTTGAAAGTTGGCCAAATTCATTCGGCTGATGGCCAAGTGGGGCGTTGGTCCGATTCTATTATTCACTCGGTGAGCGAACCTCTCCGCCCCCTTAAGGTGGTGCTTGATTGCGCCAATGGGGCTGCTTCGTTTCATGCGCCTGCCATCATGCACCGTTTGGGCTTAGAAGTGAACGTTCTGCACGACACACCTGATGGTCGTAATATCAACGAAGAATGTGGCAGCACCCACCCGGTTGATTTACAGGCGGCCGTCTTGTCCCATGGTGCCGATATCGGCCTTGCATTCGACGGCGATGCTGACCGCATGTTGGCGGTCGATGAAACCGGTGCCCTTCTAGACGGCGATGAAATTGTGGCCATGCTGGCCAAAGATCGCCAGGCCCGAGGACTGCTCGACGATGACACCGTGGTGGTGACCGTGATGTCGAATATGGGTCTGCGGTTGGCACTGGCCGATCACGGAATTGGTGTTGTCGAAACCCAAGTTGGCGATCGCTACGTGCTAGAAGCCCTAGAACGTGGCGGCTGGTTGCTCGGCGGCGAACAATCAGGTCACATTATTTTTCGCGACTTAGCCACAACCGGCGATGGCATTCTCACCGGAGTGCAACTGCTAGATCTGCTGTCGCGGAGCAACCAAAGCCTAAGCCAGCTTGCCGCTGCGGCCATGGTGCGATTCCCACAAGTATTAAAAAACGTTCGGGTGGCGGTGAAAGCATCGGCGCTGGTGTCGGCATTGTCTGACCAGGTAAGTCGAGTGGAACGCGATCTAGGTGAGCGAGGCCGAGTGTTGGTACGGGCCAGCGGCACCGAACCAGTTATTCGGGTCATGGTTGAGGCAGAAGAACAAAGCGCTGCTGAAGCTGCTGTGGATGAACTTGTAGCAGCGGTTGAAGCCGGAGCGGTGGAAATGTCGGCTAATCGCTCTGACATCTCTTCAAGCCAGCCATAGAATAATCTCTTGGAGCGGGCAACCCGACAGGAGAGATAAAACACATGTGCGGGATCATTGCAGTAGTACGACGTCCCGAAATCCGCCAGGCCCCAGCGCCGGAAGAAGTATCTGGTGCCGTGGCCAACGCCTTGTTGCGTGCACGGTCGCTAACTACCCAGGACCCGCTCGAGAAGCTTTCCGAAATCGCTCAACTACTCGAAACTGCCGGTACCGCCCTGCGCGGCGCAGCCGGAGCTCGAACACTGCTCGACAACCCTTCATTAGCCGCGACTTTACGGTTAGAGATCGTAGAAATTGAAGAGCGAGTAGCAACCCTTGAAGCTCAGCTCGACGAGGGTTTGGTGGCCGCCAATGACCGCTTAGAGCTGCTGAATGCTGCCATTATTCGGTTGAAAGACGCGGCCTGGGCTATCAGAGGAGATCGGCTACGTTCCCTAGACACTGTGGTGGCTCTCGGTGGGGCCGAGCTTGGCGATGCAGGCCTCGGAGGTTACCTGAGCATCGTGGCGGCCCTCTCGGCTATCGATCGCATGGAGGTACGCGGTCGTGATTCAGCCGGAGTCGAGATCATCATCTCTAACCATGGGCTCGACACCACCGACCCGGCTGTCAACTCACAATTAGCGCAGCGTTCAACCAGCGACGCTTTTGTTTCTGGCACGGTGCGCGTGTTGCCCAAGGCGGTGGCTTTCGTTTACAAAGTGGCCGCAGAAATTGGCGAACTTGGCGACAACACGCGGGTCCTCCGAGAACAAATTCGTCGTGATGGTCTGCTCAAGCTGGCGTTAAATGGAACTAGCGCTACTGCTCTGGTTCTGGCACACACCCGTTGGGCGGCAGTGGGGGTGGTTTCAGAACCTAATGCGCACCCGCTCGACTCGATTGAAGTTGGTGCTACGGACCGACCGTTTGTGAGCATCGTGGCCAATGGTGATATCGATAATTTCGCCGACCTTAAAGCCACCGACGCTTTAAACATCCCCGCTGAGATCACAACCGATGCCAAAGTTGCGCCGGTGCTGATGTCTCGTCGGATGGCCGAAGGCGTAGCCACCACCGAAGCATTTCGTGACAGCGTGGAACGTTTGGAAGGCTCGGTCGCCGTAGCGGCAGCCGCTGAAGGTGACTTCTCGCGCCTATATGTGGCGCTTCGAGGTAGCGGCCAAGGCGTTTATGTTGGCTTAGCCGACGAAGCTTTTATCGTGGCCAGCGAACCCTATGGAGTTATCGAAGAAGCTTCTAGCTATCTGCGAATGGACGGCGATACCCCAGCTGATGCTGCCAATCCGGGCTCGTCTCGAGGCCAGATTTTGGTGCTTGACGCTGCTTTGGCAGGGCAGGTGGAAGGAATTTCTCGCACCAGCTTCAGTGGTGCCGAACTTCCGATTGCACCTGATGAAATCGTGTCACCAGGCATTACAACTCGCGACATTGATCGCGGTGAAAACGCGCATTTCCTTTTGAAAGAACTAGGTGAAGCCCCAGCCTCGTTCCGCCGAACCTTGCGGGGCAAGCTGGTTGCTAACCAAGACGGTTTACTTGAGGTTCGCCTTTCCCCAACAACCTTTCCCCAACAAATCCGAGACGATCTAGCCAGCGGCAAGATTCAACGCTTAATAGCCATTGGTCAAGGTACAGCTTCAGTGGCCGGAACTGCTTTAGCGGCGGTATTGGCTGATTTGGTGGCTGAAAGTACTTTCCGTGTGGAGTCGACTTTAGCTACCGAACTCTCGGGTTTTGGTTTACGACCCGACATGTCAGACACCCTAATAGTGGCCATAAGCCAATCGGGTACCACCACCGACACTAACCGAACAGTTGATTTGGCTCGGGCCCGGGGAGCTCGGGTGTTGTCGATTGTGAATCGTCGCTCAAGCGACTTAACCGACAAGTCAGACGGTGTGCTTTACACCTCTGATGGTCGTGACATAGAAATCAGCGTGGCTTCCACCAAAGCCTTCTACGCGCAGATTGCGGCAAGTTTCTTACTGGCGACCGCCATCGCCCAAGAACTCGGTGTTTCGCAACAAGACGACGAAGCCCAAGAAATTTTGCGCTCACTGCGCGACTTGCCCGATGCCATGACCACCACTTTGGCGTTGCGAGAAAGTATTGGCCGTATCGCGGCGCGGGTGGCACCACCGAGGCGATATTGGGCCGTGGTTGGAAACGGGCGAAACCTAATAGCCGCTAAAGAGGTGCGCATAAAGTTGTCGGAGCTGTGTTACAAGGCCATCGCTTGTGACAGCACCGAAGACAAGAAGCATATTGACCTTTCCTCTGAGCCTATGGTGCTGGTGTGCGCTACCGGGCTGTCCACCTCAAACCTGGATGATGTGGCCAAAGAAGTAGCCATCTATCGCACCCACAAAGCCTCGCCGGTGGTAATTACCACCGACGCCGACCGTTTTGGTTCGACTCCTGATGTTATTGGGCTTCCGGCCGTACATCCTTCCCTCGGATTCATTTTGGCGGCTATGGCCGGTCATTTGTTTGGTTATGAAGCGGCGCTGGCAATCGACGCCTTGGCAAAACCACTTCGTGAAGCACGTGCCAGTGTGGAAGAGCTGCTTTCAACCGAATCCGATGTCGATAAACTTTTTGCGTCGCTGCGTGAGGTGTTGGTAGCACCGGCAACACGGTTCTTTGACGGAGTGCGTTCCGGCGAATATGACGGTCATCTCGAGTCGAGTATGGCTGTTCGAGTGGCCAGTTTGTTGCGTTTCGCCACCGGGGTCTTCCCGCTTGATACCTACGAGTTAGAACAAGGCAAAGTTGGCACTCCAGTGGTGCTAGTGGAAGACCTGATGGAAGGTTTGACCCGGGCCATAGAAGAGCTCACCCGACCGGTTGATGCCATTCGCCATCAAGCCAAGACGGTCACCGTTGGTATTAGCCGTTCTGATGAATCGCTGCTTGAGGTGCCGCTGGTGCGTTCAGTGGTTGAAGCCGGAGCGCCACGCGACCGCCTTCCGTACACCGCCTTGAAGGTTCTGGCCGATCTCGACCAGGCTGTCGATGAGGTGCTTGGCTACACCCGCTATGCCATTGATGGGGTTCCGGGTGGTGAGGGCGACTTAGCCGCCACCATCACGGTGGTCGACAAAGGCGGTATCGCACGTGATATTCCATCACGAGTCGAGCGAAATCCGCGGCTGGTTGGTACTAAGCACCAGGTAGCGGCAGAGCGAAGTGTTTATGTAAATGTCGGTCGAAGTGACGGTCGAACCACGGTCTTGGTGCCGGAAATCAAAGGTAACCAAACCACTGGTATGACCTTGGTCCACGTGCTTTTGCATGACACGGTGGATGAGCATGTGGCCCGTCATGTTTTGATGGGCTACCGCGGCCGATATGGGGCCCTACGCGATGCGGTGATGGAAACCGAACCCACTTTCCGCGATGACTTGTTGTCAACGGTTCCAGTGGTAGAGCTTCTAACCTCGCCAATCCAAAATTTGGCGGATCGGTGGAGGTCAAACGCTGGTGCTTAACCGGATGGAGCCCACTACCTCGGCTGCGGAGCCTGAAGCTAGTTGATCGGACTAGGTGTTGATCTAGTCGATATTGAGCGTTTTCGACGTGTCTTGGCACGGCGGCCAACGCTAGTAAACCGACTGTTTTCCGAAGCTGAGGTGGCTTACGCCAATCAACAGCACGACCCTACCCAGCGTTTAGCGGTGCGCTTCGCAGCCAAAGAAGCCACTTTGAAAGCGCTGGGATTGGGCTTAGGCGGCATCCCGTTGGCTGATATTGAGGTGGTGCGCGACGGCCAAAGCGGGCGGCCCAGCCTTCAACTACACAATCGTGGAGCGATGGTGGCCACTGAACACGGTGTCTCAGGTTGGTTGCTTTCGTTGTCGCACACCGATTTGGTGGCTCAAGCTACGGTGATCGCCATATGACTCCCATCGTTACGCCACAAGAGATGACGGCCATCGACGCCGAAGCGCCGGTTTCAACTGACGTGCTGATCGCACGGGCTGGCTATGCCACTGCACGAGCGGCCAAAGCAATGTTGGGCGGGGTCTACGGCCAGCGGATTGTAGTTTTGGTCGGTCCTGGCAACAATGGCCGTGACGGTGAATATGCTGCTGAAGTTTTGTCCAGCCAAGGTGCCAGCATCACGATTCATCATTTGGGTGAGCTGCCCAAAGAAATTCGCCACGCCGATTTAGTCATCGATGCGGTGCTTGGCACCGGAGCCCGACCTGGGTTTGTAGCCCCGGTTGTTTCACGACAGATCCCAGTACTGGCTGTCGATTTACCATCGGGAGTTAATGGGCTAAGCGGAGAAGCCAACCCAGGGGTCTTGAAAGCTGACCGAACTATAACGTTTCAAGCGTACAAACCGGGGCTGCTACAAGGTGATGGACGGGAGTTAGCTGGCGAGGTAGAAGTAGCCGATATCGGCCTTGATGCCAGTCGGGCTCAAGCGTGGAAGATAACCGACGCCGATGTCGCCGCCTGGTTAACTACCCGACCTAGTGATTCGCATAAATGGCAAAGCGCGGTCTGGATTGTGGCCGGTTCACCTACCATGATGGGCGCTTCTCATCTGGTTGCTCGAGCCGCGCAACGATGTGGGGCGGGATACGTTCGGGTGTCGGCCCCGGGGGTAGAAGCCGATCCGGCTCGGCCAACTGAGGCGGTCGGCTGGCCGTTATCTCCGGTGGGGTGGGGTGGACGCGTAGCCAAAGAGTTGACACGCTTCAAGTCGGTTTTGGTTGGCCCGGGTTTAGGTCGCGGGCCAGAGCTGCGCCGAGAAATCGCTCGTCTCCTGACAGCGTCGGTCTTACCAGTCGTGGTCGATGGCGACGGCTTGGGCGCGCTGGAAGATGAAACTTTCGAAATAATGCGTGACCGAGGCGCGGCCACCATTCTTACTCCCCACGACGGTGAATACACGCACCTGATGGGGGAGGCCCCTGGGCATGATCGCTTGGCCGCAGCGCGGCGATTAGCCAAGGAATCCGGGGCAATCGTGTTGTTGAAAGGGCCCAATACCGTGGTGGCGCGACCGTCCGGGGGTGCTTTCGTGGTGTCTTCAGGCGACGCACGTCTGGCAACTGCTGGTACCGGTGACGTGTTGGCGGGCATGTTAGTAGCCCTAATCGCGCGTGGCCTGGAACCGGCTTCGGCCGCCGCAGCCGCCGCACACTTGCATGGGCGCGCTGGTGCTTTGGGCTATCGAGACGGGCTCATCGCCAGCGATCTCATAGACTGTCTACCAGTTGTTCTTTCGCAGATCTAAGGAGCCAGATGGCAGCGCAAACCCCAGTGCGAGAAGTAATGAACACCAATGTGGTGAGCTTCGAAGTAGGCGAAGATGTTGGGTCTGTTATGCGCGCTTTGGTGGAACACAACATTAACGGTGCCCCGGTTCTAGACGAGTCCGGTGCGGTAGTGGGTGTGATCTCAAGCGGTGATTTGATAGTGAAAGAGAGCCGCCTGCATTTTCCCACTGTAATTTCGTTTCTGGCCGGCTCTTTCGAGTTTAAGCAACGCGGTTTCGATGACGACCTGGCTAAAGCGCTGAGCTCTCGGGTGGAACAGGTAATGAGCAAGCCAGCGGTGACTGTTGATGTTTCCGCCACCGTGGGTGAAGCCGCAACTTTGATGCACGACCGGCGTGTGGCCCGGTTACCAGTGGTAGACGCCGGGGCGCTGGTGGGCATAGTGTCGCGTAGCGACCTGCTGCGTGGCATGCTGGCCGACGAATAAGGTTTTCAGAAATTTATTAGCCAAAGGCGGCGCAAAGAAACACCACTTTGGCATGAAGGATATTCCTAAAGATGCCAACAACTTGGCTTGACGTTGATCTAGGCGCCATTGCTCACAACGTACGAGAACTTAAAGGTTTGGTTGCGCCAGCCGCGCTTTGTGTGGTGGTAAAGGCCGATGCCTATGGTCATGGTGCGGTGCCAGTGGCTTCCGTGGCGGTGGACGCGGGTGCCAAATGGCTTGCCGTAGCACATGTTGAAGAAGGCGTGACGCTGCGCAAAGCGGGCCTGGCCGTTCCCATCTTGGTGTTGAGTGAACCGAGCTACGGGGCTCTCACCAAGGCGGCACAATATGACCTTAGGGTTACCTTGTACTCCCGAGAAGGGGTGTCCGCGGCCCAAAAAATCGCTCATGGAGAACGCCATCATCTAGATGTGCACCTAAAGGTAGACACCGGCATGCGCAGAGTTGGGGTTGAGCCGAGCGAAGCGCTGGTGCGGGCCAAGGCCATTATGGCGGCCCCTAATTTGAACCTAGAAGGTGTTTGGACCCACTTAGCCGTGGCCGACCAAACCGACCATCCCTTCACCAAAGTGCAATTGGAGCGGTATAGCGATGTGCTACGGGAATTAGAAACCAATGGCATCACTCCGCCGCTTCGCCATGCGGCCAATACGGCTGGGGCGTTAGCACATCCCCAAAGCCATTTCGACATGGTAAGGGCTGGTATAGGTACCTACGGGGTTTCACCGTTGGTCGAGTCGACGTCGCGGTTCGACCTGCGACCGACTATGGGCCTTCGTTCTCAGGTTTCCTACACCAAGAGGGTTAAGGCCGGAGAAGGTATTTCCTATGGTCTGAATTACATTTGTGACCGCGATACTAACGTGGCCACGGTTCCGGTTGGCTACGCCGATGGTGTTAGACGTTCGCTTAGTCGGGCGGGTGGTTACGTACTAATAAACGGTCGGCCGCGTCCGATTATTGCCAATATCACCATGGACCAATTGATGGTCGATTGTGGTGATGATGAGGTTTTCGCGGGTGACGAAGTGGTACTGCTGGGACATCAAGATTCAGCGCAGATTACCCTAGAAGATTGGGCACGCTGGCTAGACACCATTCCCTATGAGGTGATGTGCGGGTTCGGAAACCGAGTGGTTCGTCGCTATCAGGGTGGGCGCTCACGTTGATCAAGGCTGAAGGTCCGCGATGATTACCGAGATAGAAGGTGTCCAAGTCGGCCATTGGACCGATGAAGAAGCCCGTACTGGCTGCACCGTTATCATTCTGCCTGAAGGAACCGTGGCCTCAGGAGAAGTCCGAGGTGGGGCACCCGCCACCCGCGAGTTCGCCTTACTTGACCCGCTGCGGACGGTGGCGAACGTTGATGCGATCGTTTTAAGCGGCGGTTCCGCTTTTGGGTTGGCCTCGGCTGATGGGGTGGTGCGATATCTAGAAGAAAGCGGGCGCGGCTTTCCGGTGGTCGTGGCTCGGGTACCGATCGTGGTCGCTCTAAGCCTTTTTGATCTAGCTGTCGGCGATGCGTCGATACGGCCCAACGCCGAGTCAGGCTACCAAGCGTCGCTTAACGCCAACGTTGGTCCGGTGCAGCTTGGATCGGTCGGTGCAGGTACTGGTGCCACCATTGGTAAATGGCGAGGCTGGACGGCAGCGCGGCCGGGTGGATTGGTTGGCTCGGTTCGTAAACATGGTGATTTGGTCGTGGCGTCTTTGGTGGCCGTCAATGCTTTGGGTGACCCACTTGAGGGGGCCAGCGCTGGGGTTGACGTTACAGATTTAGAAGCCGCTGGTTGGCTGGAGGACACACCTAAACTTCCGTTTGGGAACACCACTATCGGTGCGGTGGTCACCAATGCCAAGCTCACCAAGGCCGAGTGCCATCTGGTGGCCCAAAGTGCTCACGATGGTTTGGCACGCTCGTTAGCGCCCGTGCACACAGCGTCTGACGGTGACGCCTTCGTAGCGGCAGCCACTGGCACTGTGCCTGTAGGTGTCGCGGCGGTCCGAGAACTGGCCGCCACGGTGGTGGCGGAAGCAGTTCGTTCGCTCGCTAAGCGATGACCAGGGCTCTTCGGCGGATAACATAAAAGCCATCCTTGTACGTGTTTACAGTCGCTAGTTAGGGAACGGTTCTCAGTGATTTTGCTTCGCACCGCTTCGGCTACCCAAACTCAAGAGGCGGCGGCTGTGTTGGCCGAATTGGCCGAAGGCGGTGACGTTATTTTACTAGCGGGCGACTTGGGCGCTGGTAAAACTACCTTCACCCAGGGCTTTGGTCGGGCCCTTGGCATTACCGACCCTATTACCAGTCCCACCTTTACGTTGGCTCGGCAATATCAGGGCCGCTTAATGCTTCATCACCTAGATGTTTATCGATTCGATTCCAACCTCGAAGTGTTCGATGTTGGCTTAGCCGAATTAATCGACGATCGCTCATCAGTAACAGTGATCGAATGGGGCGATGCCATTCGAACCGAGTTGCCCTTAGCGGTCTTAGAAATCGAATTGCGTTTGGGTGACGACGACGATGAGCGCCACATCAGCCTACGGTTTACCGGTTTGGATTGGCAGAAACGCCAGCCGAATTATGTGGCGGCATTAGCACCTTGGATTGTTGAAGGAGACCAGTAGTGCTCATCTTGGGAATTGATACCGCTACTGTCCAGGTGGGAGCCGCGATTGGCGGGAATGAAGGGGTGCTGGCTTCGGCGCATTCGTCGCGAGGTCAACGCCATGCCGAAACTCTCACGCCCGCCATCGATTTTATTCGCCGCCAAGCTCGAATTGACCTAGATGAAATCAGCGTGGTGGCCGTTGACATCGGGCCCGGACTTTTCACCGGTCTTCGGGTTGGCATTGCCTCGGCAAAAGCTATTGCTTTCGCTCTGCGGGTGCCCATGATTGGTATTAGCAGCCTCGATTTAGTGGCGTTTCCGGTGCGTTTTTCACCGAAGCTCATCGCGGCTGTGATCGACGCACGGCGGTCCGAGGTTTATTACGCTCTGTATCGCCAGGTGCCGGGCGGAATTCAGCGCTTGACAGAGCCTATTGTGACTTCACCTGATGATCTAGCCGGCGAGCTGCAGGCCCGTGGAGAAGAGTGCCTGGCGGTGGGCGACGGGGCTATAAGATACCGAGAAATCTTGGACCAAGTTTCAAAGGTTGAGGTGGTTAAAGAAGGCTTGGCCTACCCGCGTGCTACCGCCTTGGTGCGCTTGGCCCATGCTCGTGCCATGCGGGAAGACTGGGTTAATCCTTGGGAGCTTGAACCGCTCTACCTGCGTTTACCCGACGCCGAGATTAATTGGACCACTCGAGAAGGCAAATGAACACGGCCCGGGCCCTTCGATCGCTTCGAGTTTCGCCGATGCGACGCCGGCATCTTAAAGCTGTGCTTGAGATTGAAGAAAAGGTTTACCCAAGGCCATGGTCGTATCAGCTTTATCGACGTGAATTGGCGATGCCTGAAGACCGCCGCATCTATTTGGTGGCCCGCACCGATGAGGCCGTGGTGGGCTACGCCGGTTTGATGTTCGCCGCCGAGGATGGCCATGTGACTACGGTGGCTGTCGATCCGCAATATCAGCGTCAAGGCGTGGGAATTAGGGTGTTCTTGGTGCTGGTGAAAACAGCCATCGACCACGGCGCCAAACACCTAACCTTAGAAGCGCGGGTGGCCAATGTTGGTGCCCAGGCGCTGTATCGACGATTCGGATTTGAAGATGCTGGTATCCGCAAAGGCTATTACCAAGCCACCGGAGAAGACGCCTTGATCATGTGGGCTAACGACGTGGATACGGTTGAATACGAAGCAAAACTAGAAGATATTGAGCGTTCCTTGGGCGACGTGGTGCGAGTCGACCGTGTGGGTACCGAGTTTGAGAGGTTGGCAGTATGAGTGGCCGGGAACTGGTGGTTCTAGGTATCGAAACTTCCTGTGATGAAACCGCGGCAGCGGTGGTACGTGGTGGTCGCGAAGTGTTGTCGTCGGTGGTATCAAGCCAAGTTGATCTACACGCTCGTTTCGGTGGGGTAGTGCCCGAAATAGCCAGCCGGGCCCATGTCGAGTTAATCACCCCGGTAATTGCCGAAGCCATGTTGTCAGCAGGGGTTGAGGCCAAAGATATTGACTTGGTGGCAGCCACCATGGGGCCAGGGTTGGTAGGGGCGCTGTTGGTTGGGGTCAGCTCGGCAAAGGCCTTAGCTATGGTTTGGGATGTCCCTTTTGTGGGGGTTAATCATCTTGAAGCCCATATGCACGCCGCGTTTCTAGACGAACCCGACTTTGAGTTGCCAGCGGTGGTGCTATTGGTTTCAGGTGGCCACACTATGTTGGTGCATTGGCAAGAAGATGGTAGCTATTCGCTGTTGGGTGAAACCCAGGATGATGCTGCGGGCGAAGCTTTCGACAAAGTCTCCCGCTACTTGGGTTTGGGTTATCCAGGTGGTCCCGTTATTGACAAACTGGCGGGCGAGGGTGACGCCTCGATTGTGAAATTCCCACGACCGATGTTAAACGATGGCAACGTTTTTTCTTTCAGTGGCTTGAAGACATCGGTCGTCAACTACGTGCGGAAGAACCCCGAGGTAGCAACTGAAGACGTGGCGGCTGCTTTTCAAGAAGCAGTTGTTGACCTATTGGTCACCAAAGCGCGTCGCGCAGCGGTCGAGGTAGGTGCAAAGGCCCTCTGTTTAGCTGGCGGTGTGGCCGCCAACTCATGGTTGCGTGAGCGGTTGCTTTCGGTGTGTGTGGAGGAGGGCTTGCAGGCCTATCTTCCAAGCCGCGAAATGTGCACCGATAACGCTGCCATGGTGGCTGCGGCTGGCTGGCACCGCTACTTGATTGATGGTCCATCTGGACTAGATGTCGGGGCTGAACCTAACTTGCGGCTGGTGGTGACCTAAAAAGTTTGGATAGCCGCGCTAGGGTCGTCGTTAGTGGCGAAAGCGCTGAGCTGGGTTTTTCGGCTCGGCAGGTAGCTAAAATTCGTTAGCAGTCGCCAGGGCTGTTTGCTAATTGTATGTCAAGCGTCTATCGTTAGCAGTCGCAAGGTGAGACTGCTAAGTGCCCTAATGGAGGCGTTTGATGAAATTGCAGCCCCTCGAAGACCGGATTGTTGTAAAGCCTGGTCCATCAGAGGAAAAAACCGCTAGTGGATTGGTTATCCCCGACACAGCGCAAGAAAAGCCACAACAAGGCGAAGTTCTAGCCGTCGGCCCAGGCCGATTTGGCGATGACAACGATCGTTTGCCCATGGACATCTCTGTGGGAGACACCGTCTTGTACTCAAAGTATGGCGGTACCGAAGTTTCAATCGATGGCGAAGAACTATTAGTTCTCAACGCCCGTGATGTGTTGGCCATCGTCAAGTAAGGAGCAAAATGGCTAAGATTCTTAAGTTTGACGAAGAGGGCCGCCGCGCTCTTGAAAGTGGTGTTAACCAGCTCGCCGATGCGGTGAAGGTTACCCTTGGCCCTAAAGGCCGTAACGTAGTTCTCGACAAGAAATTCGGTGCCCCGACCATCACCAAAGACGGTGTCTCGGTAGCCCGTGAAATTGAACTCGAAGATCCATTCGAGAACATGGGCGCCCAGCTGGTTAAAGAAGTTGCGACCAAGACTAACGACATTGCTGGTGACGGAACCACCACTGCCACGGTATTGGCTCAGGCCCTTATCCGTGAAGGTCTGCGTAACGTAGCCGCTGGCGCGAACCCCATGGGCTTGAAGCGAGGCATCGAAGCAGCTGTTAAGGCGGCTGTTGAAGCTATTGCTAGCCAGGCCAAAGAAATTGATGATTCCTCCGAGGTGGCCCAAGTTGCGGCCATCTCAGCCAACAACGACACCGAAATCGGTGAAGTTTTGGCCCAAGCCATCGACAAGGTTGGCAAAGACGGTGTGGTAACCGTTGAAGAGTCGCAAACCTTCGGCATGGATCTTGATTTTGTTGAGGGTATGCAGTTCGACAAGGGCTATCTCTCGCCCTATTTCGTCACCGACCCTGAGCGGCAAGAGGCAGTGCTTGAGAACCCCTACATCTTGCTATCAAGCGGCAAGATCGGTTCGGTTCAAGAGCTAGTGCCGGTGCTAGAGAAGGTCATGCAAGCTGGCAACCCACTACTCATTATTGCTGAAGACGTTGAAGGTGAAGCCCTCGCAACCTTGGTAGTAAACAAGATTCGTGGCACCTTTGCTTCCGTGGCTGTTAAGGCCCCAGGTTTCGGTGAGCGTCGCAAGGCCATGCTTCAAGACATGGCGGTTCTTACCGGCGGCCAGGTAATTTCAGAAGAAGTTGGCCTGAAGCTCGACAGCACCACTCTCGACCTTTTGGGTCGGGCTCGCAAGGTGGTAATCACCAAGGATGAAACCACCATTGTGGAAGGTGCCGGGACCGCTGATGAAGTTAACGGTCGCGTTGCCCAAATCAAGCGTGAGATCGACGACACTGATTCAGACTGGGATCGTGAGAAGCTGCAAGAGCGTCTCGCCAAGCTCTCTGGTGGTGTGGCTGTAGTTAAGGTCGGTGCTGCTACCGAGGTCGAGCTAAAAGAGAAGAAGCATCGTATTGAAGATGCCCTCTCAGCCACTCGTGCTGCTATCGAAGAAGGCATCGTTTCTGGTGGTGGTACTGCTCTGTTGCGCTCACGTGAGGCCGTAGAGTCGATTGCCGCCACCCTTGAAGGCGACGAAGCTACTGGTGCTCGTGCGGTTTGGCGTGCGCTCGAAGCTCCGGCTCGTAACATTGCCGACAATGCTGGCCTCGAAGGGGCCGTAATCGTCGAGCGGATTCAAAAAGAATCTGGCCCGGTTGGTTTCAACGCCAGCACCGGCGAATTCACCGACCTTTTGAAAGACGGTGTTATCGACCCGGCCAAGGTGACCCGCGCTGCGCTGCAAAATGCGGCTTCCATCGCGGCCTTGTTGCTTACAACTGAAGCACTTATCGCCGATAAGCCCGAAGAGGGCGGCGCTATGCCAATGCCCGACATGGGCGGCATGGGCGGCATGATGTAACCATCATCGTCTAAGCACGATTTGAGGGGCCAGCTCATTGGAGCTGGCCCCTTATTTTTTGCCAGCCGGTACACTGGGCTGGGGAATCAATGAGGGAGAGTGCTTAGGTTTGCCTGCCTCTGAGCGTGTACACATTTCAATTGAAGGCGCTTTAGAAACAACTGCTGATTTGGTACGGCCGCGAACCCCGCTGACGGCTCGAGGCGGGCCACAGCTAATCCCCAGGCCAACCACGTGGCAGCCCGGACAACCTGCTCCCTGGGCCAAGCTTGCATCTTCCGATCGTGATCCAACCCTTAGCGACATCAAAAACGCGTTAGCTGAACCCGACCCGACGGTGTTGCACTCCATTCATCCTGATCCAGCCAGCGGGGTACGTTCCTCGGCGGTCTTGGCCGCCATGTTCGCCGAGCACCACAGTCCACATATCGTCCTCACCCGCCGATCATGGGACCTTCGGACCCATAAGGGTGAGATCAGTTTTCCGGGTGGCCGCGTCGACGACACCGACCGTGATTTAGTGGCCACCGCGTTGCGTGAAGCACACGAAGAAGTAGGTTTGGTGCCCGAAGCGGTCGAGGTGGTTGGTCGCCTTGATGAGCTTTCAACGTTTTCTTCAAACGCCAAGATTTTCCCATTCGTGGGTATTGTGGCAGAGCTTCCGAACCTGCAAGCTCAACCCACCGAGGTGGATGAGATTCGCGCCGTTCCAATCGCCGAGCTTCTTAGCGACGGTGTCTTTCACGAAGAGTTGTGGTCAATCAACGGCCTCACCCGTCCACTCTCATTTTTTGAAATCGAGGGTGACACGATTTGGGGCGCTACCGCCTCTATGTTGCGCGAGCTACTCAGCCGGATTACCGGAGTCTCCGACGCCGGCCGCGGGGTCTACCGTTAACTTTTGGCCCACCGTTACCCACCAATAGATCATCAATACATCGAGCTTAGGTGTAACCGGGTTTAATCTGAATGCGCGAAGACGCAACGGTGCCAAAAATGTGCGGAGGGGCTAGCCATTTCAGCTAACCCCTCCGGATATCCCCCCAAGGGAGCTAAGGCCTTGCAGATCGCAAGGTGATTAAGTTGCTGCGTGCTACAGCTGGGCTTCTCGCACGTCGTACATGTTGCGGAGCGAGTCACCCACGTAGTTAAGCGAGAACACCGTGAAGAACAACACCAGGGCGGGCGTGATGGTGAGGTGGTAGATACCAGCACCGATCTTGCTACGGCCCTCGTTAATCATTGAGCCCCAGGTAGCTTGTGGTGGCTGTACTGAGAGACCGAGGAACGCCAGGGAACCTTCCAGAATAATGACGGTACCCAAAGCAATCAGGCCGAAAGCTAGTACTGGCATCAATACGTTCGGAGCGATTTCCTTCAACAAGACTCGGGTGTTTTTGGCACCAGTGGCTTTAGCTGCCAGCACAAACTCACGTTGAGAGACCGCCAAAGTGGTAGCCCTTGCCACTCGGGTGTAGGTGGGAATCGACAAGAACGCCACCGCTGCGGTGACCGCGAGTAGGTTCTGTCCCACGAAGGCCACCAAAGTTAGCAACAGTACCAGACCAGGGAAGGCCAGTAGCACGTTCACCACGAACATGATCGAGCCATCAATCCAGCGGCGTAGATAACCAGCAATTAGGCCTAGGGCCCCGCCAACAATGGTTCCAGCAGCTACGGCGGCAACCGAGATGGTTACCGAGACTCGAGCCCCATGTATCAATCGAGAGAAAATGTCGCGACCCAAGGTATCGGCACCCAAGAAGTAGCCGTCGGTGAAGGGCCCTACGTTCAAAGCTGAGTAATCCTGCTTGTTAGGGTCGGGAATCGGCAACAAGTCAGCGAAGATAGCAGCGAAAAGCACTAGCCCCACCCACACCAAGCTGATGTAGAAAAGTGGGCCCGCTTTGCCTTTTTTCTTGTAGGCAACCTCGGCGTCGAAACCGGAGAGGGTTTCTTCAGTTGCGATGGTGGCGCTCACGCTGGACACACCAAGTGATGCTGGCGGCATGTCGTCGTCAATGGGGTTTGTGTTTGTGTTTTCCATTTTGATCTCTGGGTGACCTTATGCGTTGGCTCGCGACGATCCGTAGCGGATGCGGGGGTCTAAGAATGAGTACATGATGTCGATAGCGAAGTTGACGAAGACGTAAACCACCGACATCAACAACACGATGCCCTGCACCATGACGAAGTCACGGTTCATGATCGACTGAATGAGCAAACGGCCGATGCCCGGCAGAGCGAAGATTTGTTCGATGATCAAAGCACCCGACAACAAGGCCGCTACCTGAAGACCGATAACCGTCATGAGTGAGAATGATGAGGGTCGAAGCGCATGTCGGAACAAGATGGTGCTAGTTGGCAGGCCCTTGGCCTTGGCCATCATCACGTAGTCTTCTTGCAGCGTTGAGATCATGTCGGTGCGCAACAAGCGGGTAAGCACGGCGATGTTACCAATGGCCATACTCATGGCTGGAAGGAAACCTGCTCGCAAACTACCGATTGGGTCTTCAGTGAAATACACCCAACTGGTTGCGGGGAACCAACCTAATTCCACCGCAAAGACGATGATAAAGAACAGGGCCAAAACAAAGTTAGGCACCGAAAGTAACCCGAAGGTGACCGCCGTTACGATGCGGTCAACGGTTGAACCTTGTTTGTAAGCCACAAAGGTTCCTAAGGGGATACTGACCAGCATGCCCAAGGTCAAAGACATGACCATCAGCTGGAAGGTTACCGGCAGCCGCTCGGTAATGGCTTCGGTGACTGGCTGATTCGATAGGAAAGAACGACCTAAGTCGCCTTGTGCCGCATCGGTGATCCAGTTGAAGTAACGCACAGGAAGAGGGTCATTTAGCCCCAGTTCCTCTTCAATTTTGGCGATCACTTCTGGGGTTGCATCGGCACCCGCTTTTAGCAGAGCGGGGTTACCCGGAAGAAGCGCCATCAAGATGAAGGCGATGAATGAAACGGCAAGAATCACTGGGACTAAGCCAAGTAATTTCCTTCCGATCAGAGTCAGCATGAGCGTGTTCCCCCGGGAACGGTTTGGGCGCAAAGGCCAGCAATACTTACAAAGTTATGGTTTCGTCGCCCCCAAAGTTTGAAAGCGGCGACCAAGACGTCATTGTGACTAGCGCCACAATAAAAGGCACAGTAGTGCCCGTGACAGTGTGTCAACAAGCCAGCTCGAACCTTTAATGCACTTTTTCGTGGTGAACGGCAAAAACTGCTAATAGACCACTACATATAGAATCGGGGTGGTACCGCTAGAGCGGTTGCCACCCCGATTTTTACTGCTTGTAAATCACGCCAGATTAAGCGCTATTTCTCGAGCCAAGTTTCCGTTAGGAAGGTGTATGCAGCCACCATTCCGGCACCACGGATGTTGCCGGGGATGGTCCAACCGTCGAGGTTATGAACCTTCTTGGTTGAGAACATGGCGTTAGCAGTACCACCGAGCCAAAGCTGTGGTACTTCTTCGGCGAATTCCATCATCATGGCCTCAACAGCTTCATACCGGCTGGCAAAGTCAGAACTGGTGCCAAGTTTCTCCATGTTTTCATGCAGGGTGGGTGTGAAGTAGTTGGTCACGTTGGCAGGTTCGGTAGCGGGGTTGCCATATTGGCCACGCAAGGTGGTGTATGGGTCGGCCTCATCGCCTAGACGCCAGCAGTTCACCATGTAGTTGCCAAGGAATGGCGGGTTCTGATCGGCTGAGCCGACAGCGTTGGTGATGTGGATAGCTTGGTCGACTTGTGACACGTTGGTCACAATTCCCACGTCACCCCAGAACGCTTGGAAGCCTTGAGACAGCTGAATCAAGGTTGGGTCTGGAGGGCACGCAAAATCGATGGTGACCGGTTCGCCAGCAGCCTTGCCGTCAGAGCGCTCGGGGTCATTCATGTAATCATCGAGTAGTTCCCGTGCCTTGTCAGGATCATTGTCGGGGAATACATCGGCTACGGCTTGTGAGAACCAAGGCGAGTCGGGACTGAAGAATTGGGTTTGGTTGGGGGTGATTCCCTCGCCACCCAAGACCGCGACCAGTGAAGCTTGATCGATGGCGTAGGCCAGTGCTTGACGCACTCGCAGATCGTCGACGGGTGGACGCATGGTGTTCATAATCGCGGCACCACCGTTGTTGCCAATGGTTACCAGGTTGTTGATCTCACCAGACTCTTCCGCTGCCATGGCTTGGCGGACCACCGTTTGACGAAGGGTTACGCCAACTTGAATGTCACCAGAACGTACAGCTTGGAAACGGGTGTCTTCGTCGGGAATTGGTCGGAAGATTACTTCGTCGAGATAGGGCAGTTGGATGCCATTTTCATCGACACGCCAGTAATCCTCGTTCTTTACTACCTTTAGCTCGGCGTCGCGGCTCCATGATTCAAAGACGAACGGTCCGGTGCCAACTGGGTGGTCGCCACACGACTCTCCCCATTCTTCGCAGGCTTCGTTCGAGAACGGATAGCCCATACGCCCGGTCAGAAGGTCTACGAACGCAGCGTTACCTTCTTCAAGGACGTAGGTGTAGGTGAGCTCATCATCGACACGAAGTTCTTTAACCTGTGAAGCGTCACCGGCAGAGCGGGCACCATCGGCGGCAAGGTAGTTGTCGAAGTTGGCCTTGATGGCGTTGGCGTCAAGGTCAGTTCCATCGTGGAACTTCACACCTTCGCGAAGCGTAACCGTCCACTCCGAAAGGTCTTCATTGGCCTGAATGTCTTCAGCAAGATACGGGTAGATTTCTCCGTCGCCACCCCGAATAGCGATGGGATCGAAGAAGGTACGAGCCACGAAGGTGTTAAGAGAGCCAAGCGCTGGGCTCCAGTTGTTGGTCTCAGCTTCGAGGCCCACAATCAGACGGCCACCGATGGTTACTTCCTCAACCTCTTCGGGTTCATCAACCGCAACTGTGCTGGTGGATGATTCGGGCGCGGTGGTAGAGCTGCCGCTTGAATTGTTGTTGTCGCTTCCGCACGCTGCAACCAGGCTTATGGCCGCGAGTACGGCAGCGAGCTTCCCCGCTACGCGACGACGGTAAAGCAATTTCACTTGATCTCCCATATGGGCCATTGCTCACGAAACGTGAGTGTTTCAATTGGTGGTAGGCGTTACGGGTGACGTAACTCCAGGCAGTGACATTTGTCGCTATCGGACACATTGTCAACCTGAGCAGCGGTGCTTCTGTCGTAACGGTTTAGACGTTTTAGACAAAAATAAAGTGGAGGCACCCAAGTTTGGAGTGCCTCCACAACAGCATTTAGGTTAACTACCTGCGGATATGGCTATTTTTCAATCCAGGTTTGTACCAGATTCGTGTAACCCTGAGTCATGCCAATTCCAGCTACACCTTCGGGCGTGTACCAACCATCCAGGCCATGTACCTTGAGGTTTGAGAACAGCGCCGTAGCGGTACCTCCGGTCCATACCAAAGGCATCTGCTCGGTGAACTCCATCATCATTGATTCCACGGCCGCATAGCGCTCTGAGAAATCAGTTGAAGTCCGTAGAACTTCTATTTGAGCGTCAATGTTGTCGCTGGTGTAGTTGGTGGAGTTCGCCAGCTGAGTACTGACATCCCCGAATTGGCCACGGAATGCGGTGTACGGATCGTCCTGAGAACCGAGTCGATAACAGCTGATCATATAATTACCGAGATACGGCGGGTTTTGGTCGGCCGAACCAACCACGTTTGTAATCAGTTGCGCTTGATCGACCTGGTTAAGATGCGTTTCAACACCCACCTCTGACCAGAATTGCTGGTATCCCTGAGTGAGCGCACTTAGCGTTGGGTCTGGTGGGCACTGGAACTCCAGTGAAATCGGACTACCCGGTGCCTTACCGTCGGAACGACTGGGATCATTTACGTATTCGTCCAGCAGTTCCCGCGCCTTTTCAGGATCATACTTCGGATATGCATCGGCCACCTCTGATGAATACCAAGGTGAATCCGGGCTAAAGAACTGTGTTTGGTCGGGGGTGATGCCTTCGCCACCCAACACGGCTATCAAGGAAGACTGCTCGACAGCATGTGCCAAACCCAACCGTACTCTCGTGTCATCCATTGGTGGAACCAAGGTGTTGAAGATGGCGTTGGTCCCGTTATTGCCGATGTTAACGAGATTATTAATTTCCCCGGAATCAGCCGCCAAGATGGCCTGGCGGACGATGGTTTGGCGTAGCGTTTGGCCGACCATGTTGTCGCCAGCGCGCACCGCTTGGAAGCGAGTGTCTTCATCGGGGATTGGTCGGAAGACGATGGCATCTAGGTAGGGAAGCTGGTTACCGGCTTCGTCTTTGCGCCAATAGTTTTCGTTGCGAACTACCTTCAATTCGGCGTCGCGGTTCCAGCTCTCAAACACGAATGGGCCGGTTCCAACGGGGTGATCGCCGCAAGCGTCGCCCCATTCTTCACACGCTTCGTTTGAGAATGGCCAGCCCATTCGGGCCGTTAGCAAGTCGATAAAGGCGGCATTACCTTGCTTTAACACATAGGTGTAAGTCAGGGGATCGTCGATGCGAATTTCTTCAATGAGGGCTGCATCGGCGGCGGAACGGGCACCTTCAGCGTTTAGGTAGTTATCAAAGTTCTTCTTTATAACTTCGCTGGTGAGATCAGTCCCGTCGTGAAATTTAATGCCTTCTCGTAGGGTGATCGTCCATTCGGTTAAGTCATCGTTGTGTTCAATGCTTTCGGCCAAGTAAGGGTGGATCTCACCGTCTGCGCCGCGGGCTGCGATGGGGTCGTAAACCGCAAATGCGATTAGGGGTCCGGCGTTCGCCACCGAAGCCACCGATGGTAACCAGCTATTGGTTTCTGCCTCGAGACCAACCGTTAAGGTGCCGCCATAGGTGATTTCTAAGTCGTCTTCCGCTTCGGTGGTTGTAGTCGAGTCGTCGCCACCGGCGGCGGTGGTTGTGGTCGTTTCCTGGGCGTTGTCATCGGAATCATTACCGCAAGCCGCTATGAGGCTTACGGCCGCAATAATGGCAACGATCCGCCCGGCGAGTCGCCGACGGTTGGTCAAATACATTTGGTCCCCCTGAGCGGTTATTTCAAAGTATCTTTGGTGGTCATTTCTTGGTGGTATTACTGAGACACCCATATCCTCTGTGACGGATGTCTCAGACCGCTAACAATTGTTGGCCGGTGGCTTGATTGTCAATCTCAAGGTGAAAAGAACCCGAGAAGCAGCGGAAAAATAAAGGCGGGGCAGCTCGTTCCCGAGCTGCCCC